>JAUWMY010000412.1 GCA_030612945.1 Desulfobacteraceae bacterium | reverse complement strand
ATTTGACCAGCTTATCGATCAAGTAGGGACCAAGAGACTGATCTTTATTGGGGAAGTCCACAACAACCCGGAGCATCATCTCATACAAGTCCAGATTCTCCAGGCCCTCATGAGCCGATCCGCGCCCCTGCCCGTAGCCATGGAATTTTTTAACAAGACTCAGCAACCGGTCTTAGACCAATATATGGACGGATCAACTACCGAAACAGTATTCCTGAAAGACGTGGGCTGGGACAAAAACTGGGCATACGCCTACCACTTTTACCGCCCCCTGTTGTTAATGACAAAAGAAAAAGGCCGGAAAATCCTCGCCATCAACGCGCCTAATAACATTGTAAAAAAAGTGGCCAGATCCGGTCTCAGCAGCCTGGATCCAAACGAACGAAACCAACTGGCAGGCTATATCAATCTAAAAAATGAAAGTCATCGTACATATTTACGCAAGATCTACGAAAAACACACACACCGGGATTTGAAAAGGTTTGACTTTTTTTACCAGGCACAGTGTGTCTGGGAAGACACCATGGCCGAAAACATTGCAAAGTATTTGAGTAAAAACAAAGAAAAACTGGTTGTTCTTGCAGGCAACGGGCATATTATTAATAAATACGGAATCCCGAACCGGACCCTAAGCCGAATTGAAATCCCAATGGCCACGATCCTCCTGCAGCCTCTGACTGGTCCTTTAAACATAGAAAGAAAAATGGCTGACTATATCTGGCTGACGGGCGACTGTTCAAGACATAACTTTTAGAGCCAATTTCAAAATGTTGCCTTTTGCTCAATATCTCAAAACCGTGCAGTTTTCATCAGTTAACCTTGAACCGTGAACCTTTGAACTTTGAACCTGAGTAGATCTATAGATAATGACTCATCATGACCCCGAATTTCAATTCTGCCCTGTTTGCGGCAACAGGCTTAGTTCTTCAAAACTGAAAACAAATGAACCGAGCAGGCCTGTCTGTCCTTCGTGCAATTTTGTCCTTTACCTGGATCCAAAGGTTGTCGCCTGCTCAATATTGGAGATAGATAGTAAAATCGTACTCCTGAGGCGCGGCATAAATCCTCAAAAGGGGAAATGGGTCATGCCGGGCGGGTATGTCGATCGCGGGGAGGAGGTAAAGGCCGCGGCAATCAGGGAGACTGAAGAAGAATGCGGAGTCAAAACGCGAATCAATATGCTCCTTGGTGTCTATTCCTATTCCGGGCAAGTGCCGGTAGTGATTGTGTACGTTACACAACCTGTCTCCGGAGACCTGATTTCAGGAGATGAGACCCTGGAAGCCAAATTGTTTTCAGAAAAGCAGATCCCATGGGCGAATCTGGCTTTCCAGAGCACAGTAGATGCCGTCAAAGACTATTATGCGATCAAAAACAAAGGAGGAAAAAGCCCAACATATGGAGATAAAACCCCAAAGGATTGAAGACCTTAGTCCTGAAAAAAAGAAAACTGTTATGGAAAGGTCTATGGAAGACATCGCATCCATCTATGAAGATATCCGCCGGATTGTAGACGATGTCAAAAGCCGCGGCGATGCCGTTGCCCTGGAACACTACCGCAAGCATAAGCACGACATTGCTCCTTCCGACCTGGAAATCACTAAAGAGGAGATAGCAGCGGCCTATAAACAGGTGGATACCAAAGTCGTTGACTGCCTGAAAGCGGCGGCCCAAAACATCTCTAAATTTCACCAGGCACAGCTTGAGCGCGAGATGTGGTCCATAGAGGTGAGAGAGGGTGTATTGGCTGGCCGCATCACCAGAGCGATGGATATTGTGGGGTGTTACATCCCGGGAGGGACAGCGGCATACCCGAGCTCGGTTCTGATGACTGTGCTCCCTGCCAGGGTTGCAGGCGTGGGTCAGATAGTAGCCGTGACGCCCCCAGGCAAGGGAATGGTGGCAAATCCAGCTACGCTGGTGGCGGCGGATATTGCGGGTTGCAACCGAATTTTCAAGGTGGGAGGACCATGGGGCGTTGCAGGCCTGGCCTACGGTACTGACACAATGCCCAGAGTGGACAAGATCGTGGGGCCCGGGAACAAGTATGTGACCGCTGCCAAGATGCTGGTATACGGACAAGTTGATATTGATTCACCTGCCGGACCGAGCGAGTCTTTGATCCTCTCTGATCACACTGGAGACCCGGAATTGATAACATGGGACTTCTTGTCCCAGGTGGAACACGACCCGGATTCAGCCGCCGTGCTCGTTACCCCAATTGAGAAAATAGCAGAGGAGGTCTGCGAGATCATAAACAGGGAGTATGATTCTCTTCCCAGAAAGGAGATCTTTGAGTCGTCCCTCACCAAACACTCCTATGTGCTCATTGCAAAAGATATGGAGCAGGCCATTGATTTTGCCAACGAATATGCTGCTGAACATTTACAGATTCTTACCCGGGACCCGTTTATTACCCTGAATAAAATCAAACATGCAGGCTCCATTTTTTTGGGACCTTATGCCCCGGTTCCAGTGGGTGATTATGCTTCCGGGACCAACCATGTCCTGCCCACCGGTCAGTGTGCAAGGATGTTTTCCGGGTTGTCTGTAGACGATTTCATCAAAAAACCCACATTCCAATACCTTAGTAAAAAAGGCCTGGCTGGTTTGAAGGACATTGTTGTCACCCTGGCGGAAGCGGAAGGACTTCCCATTCATGCAAGAGCAGTGAAGGCCAGGTTTAAATAGACTTGATTCATATGACAATAACTGTTAAAGACTGGTAGTATTTTTTCTATTTTTATAAGGAGGTTCGAAGATATGGCAGACATAAAAGGCTACAATATGCCGGATGAGCTTTATTATCACAAGGATCATAGCTGGGCTCGAGTGGAAGGGACTAAAGTGACCGTTGGCATGAATGATTTCTTCCAGAAGGAATCAGGAGACATTGTTTTCATTGATCTCCCTGAAGAGGAAGATGATGTGGAACAGGGAGAAATCTGCGGGAAGATTCAATCCAGAAAATGGATCGGAAAACTGGTGGCTCCGGTGTCCGGGGAAATTGTGGAGATAAACGAAGAACTGGAGGAAGATACGAGCCTCATCAATACTGATCCTTATGACAAAGGCTGGATTCTGGTAATTGAGGCAGGGAATCTGGATTCGGAATTGGGAAATCTAATGCAGGGTGAGGCCCTTATCGACTTCATAGATCAAGAAGTAAAAATAGCCGAAGAGGAAAAGGCAAAGGCTTAAGGCGATTGACTATTGACTATTGAATATTTATGGGTGATGATTTTTTTTATAAAAAATAGTCAATGATGGCCTCGTAAAAAGACCGGGTTTGTATTTCTTGCGCCCATAACTATCTGATATTCCGATATATAAAATATTCTTTTTGTGTATTTTGTGCCTTTTTGCGGCAATATCAGTCAATAGTCAATCGAAAATCGTCAATTTTCGGAA
>JAUWMY010000328.1 GCA_030612945.1 Desulfobacteraceae bacterium | reverse complement strand
CGACATGGCGCTGCTCGAGTACAGCGTCCGTGAAGATTTGAATAAACGTGCTTCGCGTGTGATGGTTGTCTTGCGTCCACTTCGTGTGGTCATAGACATCTATCCGGAAGAAAAGGTGGAATATTTGGATGCCGAGAATAACCCGGAAGATCCCGGTATGGGGTCACGCAAGCTCCCTTTTTCACGTGTGCTCTACATTGAACAGGAGGATTTTCGTGAGGACCCACCGAAAAAATTCTTCCGCCTGGCACCCGGTCGTGAAGTACGGCTAAAACACGCGTATTATATCAAATGTGAGAGGGTGGTTAAGGATGAAAAAACCGGGGAGATGGTTGAACTCCACTGCACGTATGATCCAGAGACCCGGGGAGGATGGTCTAAAGACGGACGCAAGGTCAAGGGAACGCTGCACTGGGTTTCGGCCGACCACTCGCTCAATGCTGAAGTACGCCTGTACGATCATCTCTTTGTAAAACCAAATCCAGGCGATGAAAAGGATGTATCTGATTTCAAAACTCTTTTGAATTCAAACTCACTGGAGGCTTTAACCTCCTGCCGGGTTGAACCAAGTATGGCAGACGCAGAACCCGGTAGTCGCTACCAGTTCCTGAGACAGGGCTATTTTTGCGTTGATTCCATTGATTCTTCTACTGACAAATTAATATTTAATCGAACGGTAACCCTGCGTGATACATGGGCCAAAATCGAGAAGGCGCAGAAGAAGACCGGAATACCCAAAACGGCCAAAGAACCCGCCCCCCTATCTGAAAAGCGTGATGGCCATAAGCCTGTTGGCCAGGAGATCACCATAGAGGATTTCTCAAAGCTCGACCTGCGGGTGGCCATTGTCCGGGAGGCTGGGCTCGTCGAAGGCGCAGACAAGCTGATCAGGCTCATGGTCGACCTTGGCGAGGGCCGCTTGCGGCAGATATTTGCAGGCATCCGCTCTGCTTACCCCGAACCCGAGAAACTCGTAGGCAAAAAGGTCATTATCGTCGCGAACCTTAAGCCCCGTCAGATGAAGTTTGGGATCTCCGAGGGCATGGCCCTTGCCGGCGTTGGCAAAAATCGCCTTGGTATCGCTACGATTGAAGGTGAACTACTGCCTGGCGACAAGGTTAGGTAGTGCGTGAAAAAACAGCAATTTGCAATTCAGTAAAGCACTTAAAACAACCGATTCATGAAGCGAAAACCAAGAAACCCTCAAACATTGAGGTAAATATCTTGACAAGAAATAAATTCACATACTATAAAGCATTTAAAAATGAGGCTGTAAGTTTCTGAGTAACATCTCAATAAGCCCGGGCATTCCGACTGCTTCCCCCTTTTGCAAAGGGGGCCTGAGGGGGATTTTATTAATGCACCCCGAATTTATTGAGAAGTTACGTTTCTGACACCAACATAAATTTAACCAACAGGAGGTACTTCAATGGCTGATTACTGTGTCAATATCTTTTTGGATGAGGAAAAACAGAAAAAAATTGAAGAGGCGGGACTGGGCGATCAAATACGGGAAATTGAGGGTAAAAAGGCTGTCCAGGTTGCCATGACCAGAAAGGACCAGAAAAAGCTGCAAAAGGGCTTTCCTGGGCTGGAATTTAGTGGATCAAATGAATGTGTGCTCCCGGATGAGCCGCAAACTACCTTGATGGATATTATTCTTGAGACAAAAAGCGTAGATGTTATGAAATTTGCAATTACTAAGCTTTACAACCCACTTGCGGGCAAGGGTCTACGGTCCAAAACTCTCTAATACTTGCAGACCAACAGTATTTTTCCTGTGACGCCCTTCTTTCGGATTAAAATAAAAAACCCTTGAATTTTGCTAACAAATTCAGGGGTTTTTTATTGTACATTCCCGTTTGGCTTAGCGCAAGCCCTTACCATCTATTTCCGCTTTATTGGGGATCCGTGACATGATGTACTCAGCCACTGCAGTGATGGTAAGAGAGGGATTCACACCCAGGTTAACTGGCACATTGGAGCCGTCCACAACGTAGAGATTGGGATAACCGTGGATTTCCCCATTAAAGTCCACCACTCCTTTTTCAGGGCTATCGCCCATCACGGCTCCGCCCAGAATATGTGCAGTAGTTGGGACATCTAAAAGGACCTCTGGCCATGCACTCAGGGGTTGACCGTTCATTTTCTTCCCCATGCGCCTGGCAATTTCGTTGGCTATGGGAATATAGGAAGGGGCTTTTTTGACTCCGGGTACAAGGTTGGAATTCATGCTCCGTTTGCCAAAACGCCACCACCGTCGCCTGTAATCAAAACGTATGTGGTTTTCCAGTGTTTGCATGACCAGGAGAACAGATGTGCGCTGTGCCCAGCCGAAAGGCCATAACGACTTTATGAAGGCGAGCGGATGTCGCAAAACAGTGCCCAGAAAACGTACTACACGCGGAATACGCCCACCACCATCTGTAAGTGGAGTTGTCAGGGAGCTCATTAGATCGGAACCTTTGTTAAAACGTACGACCTCAACGTGAGTGTTTTCGTCCGGATAAATGCCGGATGTAATGGAAATTTGATCGGAATAATCCGCATGCCTGTCATTGGATGTGACGGCAAGCAGCGCTTCAGAGTTGGTACGAACGTAGTTACCTAAGCGTCGGGAAATATTGGGTAACAGCCCTTTGGTTTTGCAATCCAGGAGTAATTTTACGGACCCCATCACCCCACCACTGAATTTAACGCCGCGAGCCTGGAAAGCCCTCTTGGGGTGACGAAAGCCGGTAGATTTTCTGGCGAGGAGTTCATAGCCGTCGTCCATAGGCGTGACACCAGTGACTTCGGTTTCAGGCAGAATCTCAACACCGTATTTGTGTTCTGCAAGGTAAAGGTAGTTCTTATCCAGTGTGTTTTTGCTGCCAACGGGACAGCCAATCATACAAGCCCCGCAAAAGGTGCATCCTGTCCTGTCCGGGCCGTCTCCATCGAAATATGGGTCAGGCACGGTTTTATCCGATTCACCGAAAAAAACGCCCACATCGTTGATATGGAACGTATCCTCACCGCGGATTTCCCTGCCGATTTCCGCCAGTATTTTATCTGCCTTTCCCACAGAAGGACTTGGGTTTGCTCCTAACATGCGTTTTGCAATATCATAGAACGGCGCCAGCTTTGCTTTCCAATCGCCCGGGCCCCATCCCGGCTTTTTAAAAACCTCATCGGGCGGCACAAGTAACTGGTTACAATAATTGAGACTTCCCCCGCCGACACCTGTGCCGTGGAGTATAAATACATGCTTAAGCAGCGAGAGAACCCATATCCCGTAAAGCCCGAGGTGGGGAACCCATAAATTTTTTCTGAGATTCCAATTAGTGCGTGGAAAATCTTCAGAACGATAACGTTTGCCCTTTTCCAGGACCAGAACCTGATACCCTTTTTCAGCCAAACGCAATGCAGATACAGACCCACCAAAACCCGATCCAATGATTATGTAATCATACATGTTTAATACCTAACCCGGACAAGCCGTAATTGACTATTGACTATTGACTATTGAATATTTGTGTCTCCGTTATTTTTATAATAGTTCTTTTATAATGGAAAGAATTCCTTTTTCGCATTTTTCACTGATCCGGCTTGTGGGCGGGGTTGAAATCATTCCACCAGTAAAAGTGTCGGCAAAAGATGAAGGTCATAATCGCCCCAGACCTCGATATCAGTACCCACTGAAAGCCTTTGCCATGATCTTTGCCCTGGTTGCGTTGCTCCTTGGCGGGGGCCTCTTATTTCACTACCTTTCTAAAAATCCGGTGCATATGGCGGAGGCTCCTGAAGAGAACTTGGTGTTGGCACCGAAAAAGGCAAATGTGACCGGCGAATTACCAGCGGGTGGGGTTGTACCTGAGCCGGTTCAAACGGCAGACCCCGAACAACTTGCTCTGGAAAAAGAGAGCGCTGAGCAGAAACTGGCGGATTTTCTCCATGGGAAAAAAGAGTTAGATGAGAAAGGGGGCAAAGAGTGGGGAGGAGACCTTTATGCCGGAATGATACAACTCGGGCAGGAGGCGGATGCATTATTCATAAATAAAGAGTATTCTTCCGCCTCAAACAAATAT
>JAUWMY010000393.1 GCA_030612945.1 Desulfobacteraceae bacterium | reverse complement strand
GAGGCCAAAAGAGATCGGTCCCTACTATTATATATTTGATCATCTTGCGGCCAAAGGTGATTATATGGACATCATCCGCATCATGGAAAAAGGTTTTGAAGCAAACCCGAAACAGACGGACTTAAGGGGATACCTTGTCTTGGCCTATCTGGAGACTGGAAAAGAAGAACTGGCAATTGAGCAGATAGAGAAGATCCTGAAAGTCAGGCCGGAGGATATCAAGCTATTGCTACATCTGGCGAGACTCCAGGAGAAGCGGGAGGAATACTCAAAAGCCCTGGCGGCATATGCGAAAGTACTTGAAATATCACCCGACCATGAAGAAGCTCAGGAAGCCTATCTCAGACTGAGGTTAAAGGGAGTCCGGGGTGAAGGGAAAGAATAGCAAGCCCCATTTTAATGTAACAGCCGGATTGATCTGGAAAAATGGCAAAGTGCTGATTGCGAAACGTCCAAAAGGAAGTCATCTTGAGGGATTGTGGGAGTTTCCGGGCGGGAAACAGAAAAAAGGGGAGAGCCTGAGGCATTGCCTTGAGCGGGAGATCACAGAAGAACTGGGAATAGAGATAAAGGCTGGTAAACTCTTTTTGCCGGTAAAACATGAATATGATTACAAAGTGATTTCTCTGCATACGTTCAACTGCACTCTATTGGCGGGCGAACCAAAGGCCTTGCAATGCCAGGAAATCAGATGGGTGGATCCGGCAAGGCTTTGCGAGTTGGAGTTTCCCCCGCCAGCCATGCTGGTGGTTGAAGCAATATGCCTCCTGGAGTAGCAAGGTTTAAAGGTTAGTAAGCGTTCTCAGGTTCAGGGTTCAACGTTCAAGGTTAAGGACAAGGACAAAATTGAAGCCCCGAAGTCCTCGTAAAAAATGCTGGTTTTGCCACATAATTGCCAAACACCATGTTCCAGACCCGCCTGCCTCGTCTGTCATGTACGGAACGGGCATATCCCAAGAGGTCGGCAATGGCGGGCAGGTTTGTGGGGATGTGAAAGCTGTTGGTTTTCCCGTACAAAACGTTTACAAAATGACGTATGGTGGTGAGAATGCAACCTTTGAACCTCTGAACCTTTGAACCCGTGAACGGTTACAAAGGTCATAATGAGAATTGCTGAGGATAGAATGAGATTCTTGCCATGTTCATAGAATCGGTCGTAATACATAACAATAACTTCCCCAAAAGAAATCTATATCCGTTCAACCTCAGGGTATTTTGGGAAACAGATCGATTGGATTTTACTGCTAATGTAATTTTTTTTGTCGGTGAAAACGGCACGGGCAAATCTACTCTCCTGGAGGCCATAGCGAGAAACTATGGCCTGACTGTCTGGGGTGGGGAAAAAACGCATACTATTCACCGTAACCCTTATGAAACAAGACTCCACAATTTTGTTTCTCTTAAAACCATTCAGCCCAAGGGAATAATACCAAAGGGATTTCTTTTCCGGGCTGAAAATTTTTTTAACTATGCCTCAAACCTTGATGACATGACTACGAACGATCCCGACATTCTCAAATACTACGGTGGTCTGTCACTTCACCAACAGTCCCACGGGCAGGCTTTTTTGTCTTTCTTTGAAAACCGGTGCAGGATTAAGGGCCTGTACCTGTTAGATGAACCGGAGGCAGCGTTATCACCACCGAACCAACTTGCTTTTTTGAAGATACTTCAGATGATAACCGAGAAAGGAAAAGGGCAGTTTATTATCTCGACACATTCACCAATTATTCTTAGCTTTCCAGATGCTCAAATTCTAAGTTTTGATTGTCCTCCCATAAGGGAAATCGCATATGAGGCAACCCATAGTTACCAATTCTACAAGAGTTTCATGGATGACAGGGCCCCCTATTTACAAGAATTCAAGGCGGCAGAGGAGTGCAATAATAAAGAGGGTGATGAGTAAAATAAAAAAATTCAAATTACCACTAAAACAGGCGGTGGTTTATGTTGTCTAATTAACGGGAGGAAATCATGGAAATTATCTGGTCGGCATTATTCGGGCTTCTTGTAATTGTTGGCCTCATCATGTTTATAGTTGTCGTTATTAAGCTTTTCAAGACAGAAGGGGCGATCAAAGGTATCCTGGGGATAATCTTCGCAATATACCCTTTTATCTGGGGATGGGTAAAGCACAAGGAACTGAAAATCACCAGGGTGATGGTTTTGTGGACCCTTTGTATTGTCATACCTTTGGTCATTGGATCCATGTTTTTGCCCAGCACTCTCTTGACCATGGTAGGATCACTTCAATCTGTCAGCAATGTAGTTAAGACTTCCCCAACCATCACGCGAGAGATTCCCAAGAAGCCTGGTCCAAAGGCCATATCTAAACCAGTCAAGCGCCCTACTGATCAATTACCTGGGAAGAAACAACCGACAAAGAAGTCAGCAATATATGACCCTGAGATAAAAAAGCTCGATGATTTCATTAAACAGAATAGTCAAAATGCAGATGCCTTTTACAATCGAGCCCTGCTGCATGAGGCTAAAGGGAATCTGCGTATGGCAGAAAATGATTATGACAAAGCCATCGGCATTAACAAGAAATATGTGGATGCTTACTATAACCGGGGTCTTCTTTTTGTTAAAATGAAAAAATATGAACTGGCTGTGAAGGATTTCGATGCGGTTATAGGATTGAACCCCCGCGCCTTTGATGCCTATTGTAACAGAGGGAATGTAAATTATCAGTTAGGCAAGAAGGATCTGGCAATAGAGGATTACAATGCGGCTTTGAAAATAACGCCTGATGATGCTGACCTTTTTTACAACAGAGCTGTAGTCTATCAGGCCAAAGGAGTGAGTTCAAAGGCCAATAGGGATTTCAAAAAGGCCGCAGCGTTGGGACATCAAAAGGCAAAAGAATATCTGCTGGGGCAAGGCAAAAAGGCGGCGGGAACGATAGCCAGGGCGAAGACATCTCCCGTATTGTGGAAAAAGGATCTTAAAAATGTGAAAATACCTTCTACGGTTCCAGGGGGAATGATACAGGGGGAGAACTTCGGCTCCAAATCCGCCGAGTTTTCAAATGGCATTTTAACCATTCGCGACGGAGAAGATTTTTTCCCAGACCATGCCGTGATGATTTTTCTCTTTTTAAAAAAGGACGAGAAACCGGAAGGAAAATCGTACAACATCAGCCGAACCAGTGGCTTTGGATCGCCCCACATCCACATGAAATGGAAGCCGGAAAACAGCAAAGTCCCCAAGACAAAAATATTTACAAAGGACTACTCGATGCGCCTCAATTTGGGGACAATCAAAAATGGTAAGCTGCCAGGCAAGATATATCTTTGTTTGCCGGATGAGATGAAGAGTGTCGTTGCAGGAAGCTTTACGGCTGTCGTCAAGTGACATGGTTTGTATGTTAGATAGTGATTTGTGATGCCCTATGGAATAAAATTCAAATGACAAAAGCCAAATGTCAAATCAAATCCAAAACCCCAATGTCAAAATGTTTTCCAAAACGATCAGTTATTTATCTGTAACTACTCTGGTTGTCA
>JAUWMY010000482.1 GCA_030612945.1 Desulfobacteraceae bacterium | reverse complement strand
CCTGTTGCATGAATAGAAATGTGGCCATGAACAGGGCCTCTACATCTATAATGCCCTCCCTTTTTTCGTTGACCATTGGCACGTCAAAAGGGATGCCCATGGTCACCCAGGCACTTCGGAGCATAAAGCGCGCTCTATCTTTTACTGTTTCCGGTAAATTCATCAAAATCGAATCCTATCAATGTTGTTGGTCTGATCTTTGAACTCATCAAGCGCCATAGCGGCTCCACCCACGACAACCAGTTCGAAAGTATCATCCGGATATTTTACACTTAGCCATTCTGAAAGAAGCTTTAAGTTCTCAAGGATTTGGTTCCTGTTGAGATTTGCTGGCATTTTTCGATATCCGCCTCTTCAAGCGGCAAAGTCAAATATTAATAACACATATTTGCAATAAATGCAATATTCCTTGCTATAAACGAAAGGCAGGCTCAAAATCTTTAAGGGAGGAAAAAGCAAAGCTCAGTTCGCGCCCGTTATAACCCAAACTGCTCCGCAACATAGGCTGGAATATCAAGGGTTCCCATAATACCCGGTTGTTGATGGCAGTCAGATCCACCAGTGACCAATAATCCCTCTTTCTTCGCAAATGCAAGATGCGCTGAAATTGTTTCAGGGTTATGTCTTGTATGCCAGCACTCGATGCCATCCAACCAGGGCAACATACTCTCTTTTATGATCTTATGTTGTTCATGAATGGACGGTGTCAGGCTCACTAAGGAAGTTCCGTTAGGGTCGCTGGGATGCGCATGAACCAGTTTTCCGCCCGCCCCTCTTATTAGTTTTGATGCCTCTTCAAGAGACACAGGCATTTTGGGAACATTGCATTTGACAAGGTACTTATCAAAGGCCTTTTGCTTGTTTGAGACAATACCCTTTTTTACCATGTAATTGGCAATATGGGGCCGGCCAAATGCCCCATCCCCGGTTTCCTCAATGGCTTCCAGGTCTTGGTGGGTAAATGGTTTTAGATGCTCCTTTGTCAGCTCCTCATTGATTTTTTCGAGAATCTGTTCGGCCCTTTTTCTTCTGTATTCCCTCACTTCCTTTAGTTTTTTTATGAGCGCCTTGTTATGAATGTCATACTGGTAGCCCAGCATATCCAGAGATACCGGCTTTGAATTCCTATATCGTTGGTGTGAAAAAGAAATATTGAGCTCCACCCCGGTTATGTATTTTATATCATATTCCGAAGCAAGGGCTTGTGCCGTTTCCTGGCAGTCAATGGAATCATGGTCCGAAATAGAGATTACCGTTATTCTTCTGCGATGGGCTTCCTCGAAAATTTCAGGTATCGTCATTTTTCCATCTGAGCAATCCTTAGAATGAATGTGCAGATCAATTTTCATTGCCATTATTCAGTGTTCCTCCTTTATCCAAATTTCTCCAGTTCGCCTTCCCCCGCTCAAAGTCCGGGATCTTCGACTTGACCTTGTAAAAAATTTCTCATTCTCGGACAGCCTCCTGGCGGAACAAATCAATCCTTCTTATATTAGGCCGGTAAGACAGGTCAAGGCAAAAAAAATTCGCCATGCTTGACACACAAGCCTCATTATTTTACATTCCCTCCTCTAACAAAAAGTTTCACCTGCATTCATCGATAATAAATCAAATTGGGGTTTTTTTCGTATTTGCTCAATATCCTATGGCTAAAACCCTTACGGCCCGCCCTCCCCGTCCCGAGACCGGGACGGGATCGGGAGGTGCGACTTGCACGGCACAGGGCATTTACGTTGAAAAGCTTTGGAGGGCCAGATCATTAAACTACCCTCGGAAAGCCAGGTCTGGGCCAGGGGGAAACTCCGGGTTAGGAATTTAGGCGTGAGCCTTTTATGCTGCCCAGCATATTGAGTAGTTATTTTTTTCAGTATTTAAGGAGATAAAATGACGGAAGATCGTTTTGCGCATCTTTACAACAAGTGGGTCCTTCAGACTCAAAGTTCGGCAATCCGCGATATGTGTGCTCTTGTCCAGGACCCTGAAATAAAATCACTGGCCGGCGGCTGGCCTGATCCGAGCGTTTTTCCAGGAACAGAGATTTCCCAGATCACAGCCGAGTTATTAGCTGATAAGCCCCATCTGGTCTTACAGTACGGGGTTACCGAGGGCGTGCCCGCCCTGCGTCAACTAATGGCCGAACGGGCTCGCAAATTGTACGGCATCAACTGCAGTGAGGACGAGATATTTATTGCACAGGGCTCTCAGCAGGCCATGGACCTTGCAACCCGGCTGTTTGTTGCTCCTGGCGATGTGGTCATGGTCGGGTTGCCAACCTATGTTGGCGGCACCGGCGCAATTTCACTGCAGACCGGTGAGGCGGTAGGGATACCGGTTGACGAGGAAGGCATTAACACTGACCTCATGGCCAAAGAGCTGGAGCGAATCACCCAGGCCGGAAAACGGGTCAAGGCTGTTTATGTGATTCCTAATTTCCAGAATCCGACTGGTGTGACCATGACCCTCAGGCGCCGGCAGAGTCTGGTGGAGCTGGCCCAGAAGCATGACTTTATTATTTTCGAGGACGACGCATACAGCGACTTGCGTTATGAGGGACAGACGCCGCCATCCCTTAGGGCACTGGATGAAACAGGAAGAGTGATCCACATGCGCTCTCTGTCCAAAACATTCTGCCCCGGCATGCGCCTGGCCTGGGTTGTAGCTGATGCTGCCGTGATCAGCAGGATGGCTACCGCCAAGCAGTTCGTGGATACATGCACAAATTCTCTGGCCCAGTATGTTCTGCTGGAGTACATCCAGCGCGGTCTCCTGGACAAAATGCTACAGATCATTCTCTCTCACTACTGCCGTAAACGGGATTTCATGCTTTCCCAACTGGAGCGTCACTTCCCCAGGGAAGTCCGT
>JAUWMY010000136.1 GCA_030612945.1 Desulfobacteraceae bacterium | reverse complement strand
TGTCAAATTCCTGGGCCCTTTCAGGGAATTCCCCCAGGGCGAATTCCTTAGCAGCTTTTTGAATATCTTGTTGTTCTTTTGTTAGTGAAAAATCCATAAGTTTTTCCTTTCCAAGAATATTCCGCGTTCAAAATCATTATTTTTTATCTATATCAAACTTTCCTGATATTCAGATGGGAAATGCAGTTTCAAAGCTGCCTAATACCTTAATGTCATTGTTTTGATCTGCAGCTTCCAAAGTACAAACAACAATACCCTTGTTGTCTTCAACCCGCTTATCCTTAACCTTTCCCAAAACCCTTATAATGTCCCCAGGCCGGGTCGCACCTCTGAATCTCACGTTAAACTTTTTTAGTGCCCTTTTGGGTACCCAATCGGTTACAGCCTGGGCCGCGATCCCCATTACTAACATCCCTTGAGCAATCACTCCATCGAATCCGGCTGCACGCGCTACATCGTCGTCAGTATGTAATGGGTTAAAATCTCCCGATGCCCCGGCATACCGCACAAGTTGCACTTTTGTTATAGGTGGCTTTAGTAAATCAATAACCTCATCACCAATGTTTATATCCTCAAAAACCAGTTCCATTTACCAGATTTCCACCTTCCTCTTAATAATCATGACCTTTCAACCACAAGCATATTTTCTTTTACAACTGTTTCGTCATGCTGATTGGTGTAAATAGTTTCAAACTCAATGAATTCGAGTTTTCCGGATTTGCCTTTTTTTTCTGTTATTTTTTTGACCTCTGCAATCCCCTTCAGGCTGTCACCCGGAAAAATCTCGTGGTAATACTCATAACTTTGCTCAGCATGCATAATGCGGCTGAGTTCTATGTTAAGATCATCGAATGCCTGAAATAATGTCCCGGTCCAGAGAATTGGAACAGTGGCGAAAGTGGGTGGCGCCACCATGTCTTTGTATCCCTGTCTCTGTGCCGCTTCGGGATCCCTGTAATTTGGATTATTATCCCCTATGGCCTCCACCAATTCTCTGATTTTTTCCCTTTCTACCTGCCATGTGAAAGTATACTTCTTTCCTATTTTGCTCTTATCTGCCAATATCCCCCCCCATACTAAAATTTCTTTCGACCTGTGCGGTTAAATTCTTAAAGCTCTCTGTAGGATGGGTTGAGTCCCACAGAACGCGGGATGTATTTCGCTGTTTAAACCTGATTTAGCCTGCTTCGCATGATATGCAAATTATGTGAAATTAACGAAACCCATCGGATCAAGATTACTTATTTGTGTTCTCTGCGCGTTTGCGCTGAAAAACATGACAGAATGGATCAAGCCATAAACCAGCCACCATCGCAGTTAATGACCTGGCCGGTAATATAGGAAGCCTTTTCAGATGCAAGGAAAAGGATCAGATTACACAACTCCTCGGGCTCTCCAAC
Source organism: Desulfobacteraceae bacterium (assembly GCA_030612945.1). Lineage (GTDB taxonomy): Bacteria > Desulfobacterota > DSM-4660 > Desulfatiglandales > Desulfatiglandaceae > 4484-190-2. Next base: position 5,360 of record JAUWMY010000136.1, on the reverse strand, counting down.
TCTATTAAGGGGAATTGGAGCAAGAATCTTTTGCAATGCCTTTTCAGGCACAGCCTGTAGCATTTCTGTGTTAATTGGACCGGGTGAAATGGCGTTTACCAGAACGTTCTTACTGGCCAGCTCCCTGGCCGCTGTTCGAGTGAGGCCCACAACACCAGCCTTAGAGGCAGAGTAATTGACCTGTCCCATATTGCCGAATCTTGCGGCGGAAGAAATATTTATAATTCTACCCCTGCCGGCATTTCTCATTATTTTGGCGGCGGACTGGAGACAAAAGAAGACACCTGTTAGATTTACGTCAATGACCTGTCTCCACTGCTGTTCTGTCATCTTGTGTATAAAACCATTCCTGGTGATACCGGCATTGTTAACCAGGACATCCAGACGACCGAATTGCTCAACTACGCGATTAAACATGCCCTCAACTTCGGATAGTACAGCAGTATTGGCCACAACACTCAAACACTTTGCGCCAATCTTTTCCACCTCTCTTTCTGTTTCATTCAGCAGCTCCTTGTTTACATCATTGAGCACAACAATCCCGCCTTCTCTTGCAAAGGCGATAGCCGCTGTCTTACCAATCCCCTGGGCCGAACCAGTAACCAATACGACTTTGTCCTTAAACTCCATATCTAACTCCATTCTCGATTGTTACATCTGTTTTTTTGCTTTGCTTTAAAGCCAAATTACAGCTCATTTCCCCAGATAGTTACCCCAATGACACAGTTAGCCGGGAACCCTCCCAGATTTTGCGTAAGGCCAAGTCGAGGGTTTTTTATCTGCCGTTCCTCGCATTTCCCCTGGAGTTGCTTGTATACTTCATAGGCCATTCTTATCCCGGAGGCACCGATGGGGTGCCCAAAACTCTTTAGCCCCCCATCGGATTGACAGGGTAACTGTCCATCCAACTCATAAAAGCCTGCATCAACATCTTCTTTGGCCTTTCCCCTGGGGGAGATTTGCAGATCTTCATATATCACCAGCTCTGTTATGGAAAAGCAGTCATGTACTTCCATCATACTTATCTCTTCACGAGGATTTTTTACTCCCGCCTCTTCGTATGCCTTTACACCACAACGGTATGTTGTCTCCACATGTGTCCCATCCCATTTCTGATATCTGTACTCCTCTTCCGGGCTGACAGCGATCTGTAAGGCCTTGGAATAAATCGGATCCGGCCGAAAGGCCTTGGCATCATCTGCCCGCACAATAATGGCGGCTGCGGCTCCTTCGGTCACGCCACAACAATCAAAAAGTCCCAGAGGCCAGGCAATCATGGGGGCATTCATAATGGTTTCCACATCCACCTTTCTCCTTAGATGGGCCTTAGGAGTCAGCGCGCCGTTTGCGTGACTTTTTGCAGATATTTTGGCCAGGGTCCTTTTACCCTCATCCCGGCTGAGACCATATCTGTCAAAATACTTGGTGGCCAACATGGCGAATTGACCGGGTGCCGTAACGTTCGGAAATACCTGTCGATTGTATATGCCCCGAAGCTGGCTGAAATCAGGCAGGCCGCCATAGCCGATATCCTTGAGTTTTTCAACCCCGAGGGCCAGGGCAATGTCACACGCCCCTGAGGCCACAGCATAACTGGCCGCCCGAATAGCCTCGGTACCACTGGCGCAAAAGTTCTCTACCCTGGTTATCGGGATAAATGGCAGTTTCAGGGCGCCTGCCAAAGGTATGGCGCTTTTCCCAACATTGACTTCATCAAAACAGCTCGAAAACCAGGCCGCATCGATATCCTTCTTTTCAATCCCTGCATCAGAGATCGCCTCTTCAAATGCCTCAACGGTTAAAGACTCAGCACTTCTATCCCAGTGCTCTCCAAATCTGGTGCAGCCCATTCCAATGATTGCCACCTTGTTTTTTATACCTTCAGACATTTCTATTACTCCTTTTTAATGAACTTGACCGCATGATCTATTCCGTTTCTAAGACTGCGTTACATAAAACTGCGAAGCGATTGTATAACTTGAATATTTTTCTATTTGCTCTTAAAAGGCATTGCCTTCCAGAAGTAACCGGTAAGACCACGAGCCTCATCCAGATATCTGCTTCTAAAGGTCATTTGAACAGGTTGCCCCACCTCTAATGATTCCAGGGTACAATCCGTAATATCAAACCAGTATCTCCCACCCCCTTCGAAATCAATGATGCCATACAGGGCCGGCGGGTCTTCAGAAAATGTCAGGTGATCTGCAGTAAAGGTAAAGAGATGACCCGTCTTGTCCGAGAAAGAATAATCCTCCATCTCATCCACTGCCCCACAATCAGGGTTTATACACACCGTCTCCCTTGGAAATTGGGGGGTTCCACAGGCCTTGCATCTTGAGCCAACCAGCCTCAAAATCGCGTTTCGTTCTCTCCACGCAAGGGACAGGCTGGTAGGAGCGACCTCTTCACCTCGTATTCCGATCTCTTTTTCCAGCATCCCCTTGAATGAAAGATATTTTGTGTAATTGTCGAGCTCGCCTTTGTAGTCCAGGTTATCCTTTAGCTTCGTCCGGCTTTTCAGCTTCTCTATCTCTTCTGTGACCTGAAACAACAGGGCATCGCAACCGCTCCCATAGCTTACCACCATAATCCTATCGCCTGGACGGGCTTCTTCCAGTGCACCTATCAGCATGATCAAAGGATGGGCTGATCCCGTATTCCCAACCGTATCAAGCAGATGCGCCTGAACCTTATCAGGTTCCAGGCCAAGGGTTTTGGTCATTGCCACATGATCTCTTATGGCCACAGGGGGATAAACCACCTTGTCAATCTCATCCATTTTTAGTCCGCACTTAGAGAGGAGACCTTCAATTGCTTCCGGAATCATTTTGAAGTATCCGGCCTCCCGAACCCATCTCTCTTCCCAGGATCTAATAAACTTATCCGAGTCGCTCCGTCGATTGTCTGCAAAATCATAAGAAAGAGAATAATGACCAATAAGGGAAGCAATAACTCCATCATTCCCAACCACAACGGCTGCGGCTCCATCTCCAAGCAGTTGCTCCTGGGCGCCGCCGGCCTTACCCAGACGGCAATCAGATGCACAGACCATGGTTGTTTGCGAATTGGCCTCATTCAAGGCCGATATAAGGGCAGTTGTGCCTGACTTAAGACACCCGGAATAATCAGCAGTTCTTACATTTGAAGAGAGGTTCAGTGCTCCGCTGGCAATGGAGGCATTTCCCCTTTCTTTATTGGGATAAGTAGTTGAGGCAAGATACAGGCCGCGAATATTTTCCCTGTCAATGTCCGTAAAGCAATCCATTCCAGCAGCAACGGCCAGGGTGATGCTGTCTTCATCATAATTTGCAACGGCTTTTTCCCCTTTTGCCAGCCCGGCAATACCAGGGTTGAACCACCCCATAGCCTTGAGAATGACCTCACGTTTCATCCGGTAGTACGGCACATAGATTCCGTAAGCAGTAATTCCTTTCACTTTATCTATTCCTCCTTCTTTTATTCTACAGAGCTCATTAGGTGGTTAAAAATAGTCTGTCTATTCATCCAGTATCCGGTATCACGGGGTATCAAACATTTGGTACCCATCAAACTATACCCCTAACATCGGAACCCATAAAACGGATAAACCTAAAATCTTTCTCCGTCAGGCAATTTTATCAGCCAGCTTTCAAGTCTACTTTGATCCGGATACAAAGTTAACGATTCTTTCCAGCGGTGTCCCTGGGCCGAAAACCTCTGCTATGCCTGCCTCTTTTAGTTTTGGGACATCATCAGGGGGTATGGTACCCCCAAGAATCACGGTAGACTCATTCATTCCCTTTTCTTTTAGTAACCTGGCAACCTCCGGCGCCAATATCAAATGATTCCCGGAGAGAGTGCTCAAGCCGATGACATCTACATCCTCATGAATGGCGGTTTCAACAATAGTCTCCGGCATCTGGTTGCCTAAATATATCACTTCCATTCCGGCGTCACGCAGGGCACGGGCCACAACGACACTCCCTCTCCAGTGGGCATCCATGCCAAGGCGCGCTATCACGACTCTGATCGCTTTTTTCATATATCTCATTTTCTCCCTAACAAAATTTCAAAAATCAGAAGAGCGGTGGGTTCCACGTTCCATAGTTGCTCTTCAGCACAGATGTTATCTCTCCTTCAGTCACAAATGCTTGAACTGCTTCTACTATTACCTCCATCAGATTCTTATCTTCATCACAACAGCGGGAAATCGCATCCAGTGCGCGTTGCACTTCCAAATCATTACGTTCTTTTTTTACCCTGTTAAGCCGCTCCTCCTGGATCTGAAGTGTTTCCGGCACCTCAAAAAGCTCTATGGGAAGTACCTCATCTTCTACCCGGTAGCAATTGACACCTACGATAGGCATCTTACCTGTTTCAATGGCCTGCTGGTATTCATAAGACGAGTCGGCAATCTTCTTGTGTATCCAGCCCGTCTCCGTTACCTTGACAATACCGCCGAGTTGATCAACTTCATCCAGAAGTGCCACTATTTTTTTCTCCAGTTCATTGGTCAAGGACTCCACAAAATAAGATCCGCCCAGAGGATCTATCGTTTGGGTTACCCTGGTTTCTAACTGTAAAATCTGATTGGACCGGAGGGCTGTAAGCGCGGAAAGTTCGGTTGGGATACAGAGCGCTTCATCATAAGCATCTATATGAACGGACTGTGCCCCACCCAACACCGCTGCAAGGGCGTGGTATGCAGATCGTGCTATGTTGTTTAACGGTTGTTGAGCTGTCAGGGCAACTCCCGCTGTCTGAACATGAAACCTAAGTGTCTTGGATCGAGGGTTCTTTGCCTTGAACCGATCGTTCATTACTCTGTACCAGATCCTTCTGGCAGCACGGCACTTAGCGATTTCTTCAAAAAAATCGTTATGACAGTTCAGAAAGAAACTGAGCCTTGGAGCAAAACTGTCAACATCTAATCCCCTTCTGATAAGCTCCTCAGAACATGCAATAGCGTTTGCAATAACAAAGGCTATTTCCTGGTCAGCAGTACATCCGGTTTCCCTGTAGTTATAGCCGGCAAAACTTATGGGATTCCAGCGCTGTGCATATCTGGCGCAATACTCAATGGCGTCACAGCTTAGCTTAAAAGATGCCTCTGGAGGCAATACACCCGGAGCAGTTGCCATGCATGTCTCCATTAAAAAATCGTTTTGACTCGTCCCAATAAGTTTGTTTAACGGAACACCGCGGTTTTTGGCGTTGGCAAAATACATGGACTGGACAGTGATATTGCAGATGGGCTGGCAGGTGACAAGGGAACTGCTGACCTTTTCAAGCGCTATACCGTCAAAAAGAATGCGCATGTCCTCCAGTGTATCAATGGCAACACCGCCCCTCCCGCAATCGGCATAGGCCAGGGGGTCTGT
>JAUWMY010000430.1 GCA_030612945.1 Desulfobacteraceae bacterium | reverse complement strand
GGCAGAAAAATTGGATGTGCATATTGCAAGACCAGTCTACAAACCCGAAAAAGGCGTTTTATTCAAAACACATATCCAGAACCTGAAGATGGTGAAAGCCCTTGTCATTGGGTCAATCGAAGGTTCTATTATTGTTATAATAACTGCGGCAGGCGGACAGGTGGCGGGACTTATCGCATATGATCAGGTCAGGAAGTTCTCAAAAAAACCTGAAAGCTTCGGCACTGGAAATCCTGAGGGTGTTGCTGCTGCAGAATCTGCAAACACCGCCATGGTGGGCCCCTCTCTGATACCGCTTCTGACATTGAGCATCCCAGGCAGTCCCACGGCGGCTGTTTTGTTAGGCGGGCTTTTGATCCATGGCCTTTTTCCCGGCCCTGACCTGTTTTTAAACAATGCTTCTGTGACATACACATTTATTGCGAGCCTTGTGCTGGCGCAACTGGCCATGTGTATTTTCGGACTTGCCATGTCCCGGTACTCTTACATGGTGATGAGTGTTCGTAACCTTTACATGATCGCTGCTGTAAGTGTTCTGGCTGTTTATGGCACCTATAGTGTCCAGAATAGTTTTGATGATGTCATTGTTATGTTCAGCCTGGGGACCTTGATGTACATAGGAAACAAGTTCGGCTTTTCTGCCGCCCCTGTTGTTCTGGGCATAATCCTCGGCCCCATAGCAGAAGACAATTTCCTTAAAGGTAAATTAATTGCAGATACTGATGTGGGAGCCTTTGCTTACTTTTTTACCGGGTCTATGAACATTATCATCATTCTTCTTTGTGCCGCCTCCATAGGCTACAGTATTTATGGGGAGATAAAGGCATATAAGAAGGCAAAGGAGAAAATGGCTTGAGAAGGGAATTGATCATTTCACTGGTGTTGTTGGCTGGGACAATCGGTTTATACTGTTCTCTGTCATTAATGGAAGATCCACGTGCTGCGACCTTTCCCAGGGTTGTCATTGTAATTATGGGCGTTCTGTCAGTGGCGTTATTACTACAGAGTGCAATTGTAAGACAGAAAACGAACAGACCGGCACTACAGAAAGCAACTGTAAAAAATAAAGGTGAAAAAGACGATGCAACAGCCAACAACCAGTTTCCCCTGGCACAGGTATCTCTTTGCTTTATTCTGATCATTATCTATTTTGCAGTTATGGAGTGGCTTGGATTTTATTTTTCCGCTTTTCTATTCTTCGTTGCGGCCACCTTTGTATTAGGGAGAAAGGAGTTAACACTGCGTATAGGTGGGGTGAGGGTTGGAATTGCCTTCACCTTTACAGCGGTCTTGTTTGTGTTGGTCAATAAGCTCTTGGGTGTCCAGACCCCGAAAGGGCTCTTTTTTTAGAGGTGTTGGTTTGTATTTTGAAAGGCACAATAGAACATTCATCTTTAAAGAGGAGGAAAAAATGAAAAAGGCTAAGTTATTATCTTTCACGACATTGTTGGTAATGGTGGTAATGGTTTTTTTTGGAGTGGGCTCCGTTTGCCAGGCTGAGTATCCAAAGTCACCAGTGAGCCTGATAGTCGCCTACTCGCCTGGCGGTGCAACGGATTTCCAGGCTCGCATAGTGACAATGATGGCAGGGTTAGAGAAATATCTGGGGCAACCCATAGTTATCATTAATAAGCCAGGCGCAGGGGGGCAAGTGGGCTGGAATTGGATTATTCAAAAAGGCTCAAGGGATGGGTATACCATGACGGCATATAATGTGCCCCATTTTATTGCCCAGTCAATTGTATATAAAACAAAGTATGACATTAACAAATTTGAGCCCGTTGCCAACTGGGGGGCAGACCCGGCTGTATTGATTGTACCAAAAGACAGCCCTTTTAATACTGCGCAGGATCTAATCGATTATGCGAAAAAGAACCCGGGAAAAGTTACGGTTACCGGCGCCGGCATGTATGTAGGGCACCACATCGCTTTCTTGCAATTCTCCAAAGCTGCAAATGTTAAACTGACCTATATTCCGGAAAAAGGCGGGGTGCCGGCCATGCAATCAGTTGTTGCGGCAAAGGTAAAGGCAGGATTTAATAACCTCTCTGACGCATACCGGAATAAAGAAAGGATTAAAATCCTTGCTGTTGCAGACCTACAACGTCATGACTTCTTGCCGGATGTCAAGACTTTAAAAGAAATAGGTCTTGATGTCGATGACTCAAGCGTTAATTTCAGGGGAGTTGCGTTTCCCAAGGGGGTCCCGCAAGATATTATCAATCAGTGTGCAGATATTTTCCCCAAGATGTTTAACGACAAAAAGGTCATAAAGAAGATGAAGACAAGCGGAAGTCCCAAAAGGGTCATGACCAGGGATCAGGTAATCAAGATGTTCCAGGACAGAGAGGAGTACCTGAAAGTTCTTCTTAAGGAGCTGAGAAAGAAATAAAAAAAAGTGTTCTCTGATAATCACAGGGGTCAGATTTTAACGAAGAAAGACAAAGGAGAGACGTTTAGTCTCTCCTTTGTTCGTTTTGTGGATTGGGATCAGCCTTTGGCATGGTATACCAATGTCCCATGTCAAGAGAAACTCAATTTTAACAGGAGCTTCACCAAGGTGGCATTGATCGTTAATTTTGATGTTGTATTTCCCTTGTGCCTTACCACGTACCCTGCGATGATAACCTGCCGGTATAGAGCGGCAGCGGAATACCGGTCAGGTTGATCCATTTTTAGCTTCCTGTTGCTTTCAAAATCCGTTTTGGGGGGAAAGAAACAACTTGATGCCCACAATTCTTTTCCTTCTCTTTCAGATCAGCGCAAATGGCCTTCAAATCATAGTTGAATTTGGCCGCATGCGCTGCGCGAATCTTTCTGATCTCTTCCACAATCGGGTCTTTTTTCATGATTATTCTCCTGTAAGCTCATCTGGGGAACAGATTACAGGACACTCATACCCATTTTCTTCGATAACTTTCCCAATTCTTTTTTTTGTTATTGCATTATTGATATGATGGAAGGTCCACGTCAAAAGAAAATCCATGGCATTTATAGTAGCCAAAGGCATCATCATTTTTCTACATTTAGAATATATATCGTGATATCATGAAAGGCAAACGAAAATTCCGACTAGATAAAAGATAAACATGGAGAAATGAATTTGGCAAAGCGGGATTTCGAAGAAGACGTGGTTTCCAACGATTTGGTTCGTCGTTACCACGTACACCTTCCTTCCAGTTATGAAGCTTCTAATTCCCTTCCACTCTTGATAGCCCTTCATGGTCGCCTCGGAACTGGAAAAAAGATGATTAAGCAGACAGATTTC
>JAUWMY010000271.1 GCA_030612945.1 Desulfobacteraceae bacterium | reverse complement strand
AATCCCCAACAAAATATTTTTTATCGACGCTGTGACTGTCGGTAAAGGTGTTTCCGTCCAGAAAGATATCTCGCAGTACTGCTCGACCGCTTACGGCAGAAAAGACATACAGGCTATAACCATATTTGTCGGAGAAGCGGGGATCAAGTGCACTCGCCGGTGCGTTGGTATCGCCTCCAGGGCGGATGATGGAATCGCCAAAATCCGGTGGAATGTTCCAGCCCGCGCGAACTTCCATGCCTGCATTGGCATAGGTGTAAACGTTGCCCAACGTGCCACCAAGATGGGCAATGGCGTCAAAGCCCGGGGCTTCTCTGGCTCCGCCCTGCAATACCCGTAATTTGCGTTCGTAGATAATGGCCAGGCCAGGTTCGTTATTAAGCTGATTGTCCCAGCCATTGGGGCGTTGATTGTCTATCTTTCTATGCACAAGCTTTTGCGCTTGTTCGGCACCGGACCCAGGACCCACAATGCCTAATTGGAATTCCATGGTGTCCAGCCTGTGCTCATTTTTGCTATGAAAGGCAATGCCGAAATAGGCCCACCCAGCGTATGGACGGTCATCTTCAATCAAGTCCTCACGCGAGATATCCTCCGGGGTATATATGTTTTGGCCCATGGAAAGGGCAACATTGCGCTGAAATCCGGGTTCGTTGATAAAAGGCAGCCAACGTACGTAAGGCAGGCTCCAGTCAGGTAACTTGCCGCTCTCTGCATAACCGGTCAAATCAGGTGAAATCCAGGACAGCTTTATGCCGCTGGTGTAGCCCTGATCTGTACGCGCAAAAAGATCGTTTTCAAAGTACAAGCTGAAGGTCCCCAGCTTTTCTTTCCCCTCAGCCGACTCCACATTTAAAAGAGCAATAATGCTCAGCGATATTAGCAAGATTAAGTTTTTCAAAAGGCTCAGTTATCTGTAATGTCAGTTGATAGTCGTTAATTGTCCGTCGAAGTGAATGAAAATCAAAGTCGTTTCAAACAGATGTCTACAATTCATACAAAGTCCAGGATGTCCGGATTACCTACGCATAAAATGACCTGCCTTTTTCCACAACCCCAATCCGGACACCCATGATTTCCATTTTTCTATATCCGGCGATACGTAACTGTCAAATCTGGCCAGATATCCCGGCCAGATGCGGGGAACATAAAAAGGCAGGGCCGTTGAGGGCCTGGCTGTCACTTCCATCCCGCACTCCATCTCCTCCTTTGCCGCAATGATCATGAAATGCAGGCGGTTTAAAATATTTACCTCACTTGCCCCAGGGTCCATATCGAGAGAAAGCAGATTTAGGAGGGGGAACATCTCCCTGAGCTTCCTTTCCAGTCCCTTCCCGGTAATGTGGTTTGAGATGCACCCAAAGGGTTGAACACATACGATATTGGAGATCCCCTGTTCAAGCATGTCTATCATGTCGGCAGTCAGGAGCCAGCCTTCACCAGCCTGGTTGGCGAGGCTTACCACCTGCTCGCTCATTTCCGCGAGTTTCTTCAGGTTGAATGAGCCCGGGTAGAAACGGAATTGCCGCATCACCTGCTCAATCTGAGATTGGTAATAATTCACATAGATTTCAAGAAGCCTGGATTTCAGGCGATCACCAAGGCAATGTTTGAAGAATGCCTTCTGATTAAAATCTTCGTTTATAAATCCCCGGGTAAAGAAACCCTGCAAGCTGGGAAGCGTCACTTCCACACCCTGTCCTGATAACCATTCGATGAGATTTCCATTGGCAAAAAAATTGTATTTAAGGAATATCTCGCCCACCACGCCGATACGGGGAACCGGCCTATTATCTACGCTTATGGCATTAAAGGCCCTTACGGCTTCTTGCAGGATATTCATAAGATACTTAAAATCGGCGTTTTCTATGCCCGGTTCCATTTTTGAGAGATATTCGGCGTGCAGGGCCTTTGAGGCACCGGCAACCCGCTCCCTCACGACCGTGGTTAGATACATCTGGGCCAGGGGATCGGAGAACATAACGCCCAGGCCCATTCCCTTCACAAGTCGCCTTTTATCTTTTTCCTCAATTGCAAATTGCGACCGGGGGCTTAGTTGCGTTGTGGAAAGCGCGACCACCGGGACAGACCCTATGCCCGCTGAAGCCAGGGCCTTTTCAATGAGGGCGACGTAGTTGGAGGCCCTGCACTGTCCTCCTGTCTGGGTCAGGATAACCGATGTGTTCTCAGGGTCGTACCTGCCGGATTCAAAGGCCTTGACTATGTCCCCGGCGATAAGAACTGCCGGATAACAGATGTCGTTATTAACGTTTTTCAAACCGAATTCGATTGAATCCCTGTCCTGGGGCGGAAGCACGTCCACCTTAATGCCGATGGACCTGAACGCGGCCGGTACGAGTGGGGAATAGAAAGGTGAGAAATAGGGGGCGATATAGGTCCTCTTCTTTACGTCATCATGGTTTACTACCCGATGCTCTGAACAGGGCGTATCCTGGGGTTGCCTGGTCCTGTCTTGCCTTTCCTTAACCGCCTCCAGCATGGAACGCAGCCTGATCCTCACGGCGCCCAAATTGGATATTTCATCCATCTTGATCATGGTATGGATCTTTCCGTTACTGCTCAGAATGTCTTTTACTTCATCGGCAGACACGGTATCCGGGCCGCATCCGAAAGAGATGATTTGCACCAGTTGGGCATTATCTTCTTTTGTCACCCACTCTGCCGCGGCGTAGAGGCGGTTGGCATATGTCCACTGGGTAAGCACATTGATATCAGAAAGGGATTGTTTCTGAACACCGGGAACAGCATCTTCGGTAATGATATCCACACCCATATTGGCAAGGAGATCGGGGAGACCATGATTAATCAGGGGGTCTATGTGATAGGGACGGCCTGCCATGACTATAAGCATCCTACCGTCTTTTTTCGCCTCTTTTATCAGCGCGGACGCCCTGTCTGTAAGCTCTTTTTTGAACTGCCTGTGCGCGGACAAACCTTTTTCCACTGCCCTGGAGATGGAGGCATAATCAAGCCCGAACCGTTTGAAGAAGATATGAAGCTGCCTTTTCAGCAATCCCGTTTCACGGAATCCTATGGCGGGGCTGTCAAAGGGAATACCGTATCTCTTTTCAGGATCAATTGCGCTTTTTAACACATCCGGGTATCCGGTAACCACCGGACAGTTGTAACTGTTGACGGCATCCTGGAATTCCTCCTGTTCGTGGACAACAATGGGGTAAAATATCCTGTCCACTCCCTTTTCTACAAGATCGAGTATATGGCTGTGTGCCAACTTGGCCGGAAAACAGATATTATCTGACATCACCGTGGAGGCCGCCCTCTCATAACGCTTTATACTGGAAGGGGAGGAGAGGACAACTTTAAATCCGCACTCCACTAAAAAGGCGGCCCAAAAAGGAAAATTTTCATACATGTTAAGACACCGGGGGATGCCATAAGTTAGAAGCGCAGGGGTACTGGGCTCGACAGGACGATCAAAGAGGAGCCTTGATTTTTCGGCAACCAGATTTTTTCCTTTATGCCTTACCTTTGATGCATTGGTGAAATAACGTTCACATCGATTGCCGGTGAAGAAATGATTTCCGTCTTTAAAGGACAGCTTTGTGACAGAGCATTGGTTCTCACAACCGTGGCATTCAACCTCCTTTGAGGTAAAATTGACTTTAAGTTCCGGTTCATGAAAGGGATTAAATCCGCTGGATTCTTTCCGATAAATAGAGTGGTTTTCGAGGGCGGTCAGTGCAGCGCCATACGCGCCCATGAGTTCAGGGATATCAGGCCTGATGACGGTTTTCTTTAAGAGAAGTTCAAGCGCCCGCAATACTGCGGGGTTGCGGAAGGTGCCCCCCTGGACCAGGATTTTATCTCCCAGGATCTCTGTATCTCTCAACTTCAGGACCTTGTGAAGGGCGTTTTTAATGACCGAATAGGCCAGGCCGTCAGAGATATCGCGTATACTTGCGCCTTCCCTCAAGGCCTGCTTGACCTTTGAATTCATAAATACCGTGCACCTGGTGCCCAGGTCAAAGGGTTCGGCTGACAGGCAGGCGGTTTCAGCAAAATCGGATACGCTAAATCCCAGGGAACCGGCAAAGGTCTCGATAAAAGAACCGCATCCGGATGAACAGGCCTCGTTCACCTGGATATCCGATATGGCGTGATCGTGGATGTATATGGCCTTCATGTCCTGGCCCCCAATATCCAGGACAAAGGATACATTACGTTCAAAGGACCTGGCCGCGCGATAATGAGCAATGGTCTCAACCACTCCGTCATCAAGGCCGAAGGCCGCTTTGATAAAATCTTCACCATACCCGGTAGCCGCAGACCGGATAATGCGCGGCAGCCAGCCGGTCTTTTTGAACCCGGTCTTGAGTTCAATAAGACATTTTTCCACTGCCTTCAAGGGATTGCCGTTATTGGGCATGTAATGGCCAAGTACAAATTTACCTTCATCATCCACTAATACAATCTTGGTCGTGGTGGAGCCTGAGTCTATTCCGAGAAAAAGGCCTTTTCCTTTTGTCAGGGACAGATCAGCCCTGGGTACGCGATCTTCTGCATGGGCCTCCTGCCAGGCTTCAAATTCGGCCTGGCTTTGAAAAAGTGGAGCTAGTCTATTTGTCCCGGAACCCGTATGATGCAGGGCAACTGTTTCCGGAAGCTCAATCAGATCCTTGAGCCTGATCAAATATGGATCTGTATTATT
>JAUWMY010000113.1 GCA_030612945.1 Desulfobacteraceae bacterium | reverse complement strand
TTTTTTACGAGGACTTCGGGTCTTCAATTTTGTCCTTGTCCCTAACCCTCGTATCTGACTCCGCAACGCTGTAGTCTCTTTTTCGATCAAACTGGCCGCTTCGGCGGTCAGAGGCGGCGCTGAACGTTGAACCTTGAACCTGTGAACGCTTACAAATACAGCACCATTACGGGAGGAGTAATAGATGGACATAATAGTATGTGTAAAGAGGGTTCCCATGACCCAGGAGGTCGATTTAGAGATTGACGATAGCGGCAAGGACATCAAGAAGGATGCACTGGCCTATGTGGTAAATGACTGGGACAACTATGCGATTGAGGAATCGGTTCTTCTTAAAGAGAAGCTTGATGGCACCGTTACTGTCATAACAGTAGGGGATGAAGACGATGAAGATGTCCTGAGGCGTGCTCTTGCCATGGGAGCTGACAAGGCCATAAGGATTGAGCCAGGGGAACTGGAGTTAGATGGTTTTCTAATTTCAAACATTCTTGCCCAGGTGATAAAGGGGCTTGAATATGATCTTGTGCTCACAGGGGTTCAGGCCGATGATGATAATTTTGGCATGGTAGGGATCATGTTAGCTGAAAGACTTGGTCTTGCCCATTCAGCGGTAGTGACCGGTTTTGAGGCTGAGGGAAGCGAGGCGACTATAAATGTGGAACTGGAAGGGGGGCTGGATGAAGTATCAAAGATCAAGCTTCCGGCCCTGTTGAGCATCCAGACCGGGATAAATGAGCCCAGATATGTATCTATCATGGGAATCAGGAAGGCAGGCAAGAAAGAACTCAATGTGGTAAAGGTAGAGGACATAGGCCTTAGTGATGAAGAGCTTGTTCGGCAGACGATAATAGAGGAATATTTTCTTCCACCAGAGACTGAGGGAGCGGAGATGATAGAAGGAGACCCATCTAATATAGCGGAAGCGATACTACGGATTCTAAAGGAAAAGGGGGTGAGCGTATAAATGGGCGAGATACTGGTTGTTGTTGAGCACAGACAAGAAGAGGTAAGGGACATCACATTTGAGATGCTCTTTAAGGCTGGTGAATTGTGTAAGGAATTTTCTCATACATTGACAGCAGTAGTTCTGGGAGGCAAGGAAGAGCAGTTTATAGATGAGGTTGCAAAAAGATCTGACAATGTGATTTATTATGAAGATGATCGACTAAAGAATTTTAGTGCTGATCTGTACAAAGAGGTATTAAATGGTCTTATTGAGAAGACCCGTCCCTTTATAACGCTAATAGGGCACAGCTCATGGGGTATGGAACTTGCGCCTTCACTTTCAATCAAGACCGGATATCCCCTTGCCACGGACTGTGTGGATATCCTGATAGAGGATGGTCATCCCAAGGTGATTCGTCAGATATACAGCGGAAAGGTCTTTTCAAAGATGTCTTTCAAGGAATCTGATGGATATCTAATAACGGTAAGGCCTGGTTCATTTCAGCCGCCCGAGGCAATAGATGAGAGGAATGGCGGGGTGATCAAAAAGGATCTTCCAGGGGATCTACCTGAGATGCGTAAGGAATTCATAGAATTTATAGACAGTGGAGCAGGAGATGTAGACATAACCCAGGCAGACCTGTTGGTATCCGTTGGAAGGGGAATAGGAGAAGCAGAGAATGTCGAGGATATGAAGGAATTGGCAGAGCGTATGGGAGGGGTGCTGGCCTGTTCCCGGCCCGTTGTAGACAAAAACTGGCTGCCCAAGTACTACCAGGTAGGCACATCAGGCAAATCTGTCAAACCAAAGGTCTATCTTGCCTTCGGTATTAGTGGTGCATTTCAGCACCTGGCAGGAATTACCGGCGCAGGCACAGTGATTGCCATCAACAAAGACAAGAAGGCCCCCATATTCAGGGTTGCTGACTATGGTGTTGTGGATGACCTCTTTAAGGTCGCTGATGCGCTTAAAGAACAATTAAAAGAAGGTTAAAAAATGTGTCTGTTTTGAATTTGTGATTGTGATATATTAAATAATTCTGTATTACATAAAAGAGGGTTTGTTTTTATGAATCCTCTTTTTTTCATTTTGAGATTTGGAGTTTTTGATGGTTAATGACATTAACAAGTTGAGAAATATAGGTATCAGTGCCCACATTGATTCAGGCAAGACTACGCTGACGGAAAGAATCCTCTTCTACACCAAACGAATTTTTGCCATTCACGAGGTCAAGGGCAAAGACGGGGTTGGAGCCACCATGGATTCCATGGAACTGGAAAGGGAGAGGGGAATAACTATCGCCTCGGCTGCTACCCATTGTGAGTGGAAAGGATACAGAATCAACATTATCGATACCCCCGGACATGTGGATTTTACTATTGAAGTGGAACGTGCACTCAGGGTTATGGACGGGGCCATTCTGATACTTTGTGCTGTAGGTGGTGTTCAATCACAGTCCATAACCGTGGATCGGCAGATGAATAGGTATAAGGTTCCGCGGATTGCTTTTATCAACAAATGTGATCGATCCGGGGCTGACCCCTTTAAGATAGTGGGACAGTTACGACAGAAACTGAACCATAACGCCGTTCTCATGCAGATACCCATCGGCCTGGAAGACAAGTTCTCCGGAGTTGTGGATCTGGTTTCAATGAAGGCGCTGTATTTCGAAGGAGTCAATGGGGAAAAGGTCAGGACAGGGGAAATCCCTGTAGAGATCCTTGAACAGGCCCAGGCTAAAAGGGAAGAGCTGCTGGATGCTGCATCCATGTTTTCAGATGAACTGATGGAGGCTATCCTCGAAGACAGGGTAAACGAGGATTTGATTTGTCAAGCAGTGAGAGAGGGCACGCTTTCCAGAAAACTGACACCTGTTTTTATGGGATCGGCATACAAAAATGTGGGTGTTCAGCTTGTACTGGACGCTGTAAACCAATACCTTCCTGCACCTGACGAGGTAGAAAATGTGGCCCTTGATCTGGGCCAGGATGAAAAAGAAGTATCTCTTAAAACTGATCCGGAGATGCCGGTAGTCGCATTGGCCTTTAAACTCGAAGTTACCCCATACGGACAGTTGACGTATCTCAGGATATATCAAGGCTCCATTGGCAAGGGTGATAATCTTATCATCACAAGGACACGAAAAAAGCTCAAAGTGGGAAGGCTGGTTCGGATGCATGCAGGTCAAATGGAGGATCTGACCAGGGCCTATGCGGGAGATATTGTCGCACTTTTCGGCGTGGATTGTAATTCAGGCGATACCTTTACGGATGGGGACTTGCATTACAGCATGTCGTCAATGTTTGTGCCTGAACCAGTTATTTCGCTGGCCATTAACCCAAAGGATCATAAAGCTCAAAACAATATGTCCAGGGCATTGAACCGCTTTGTAAAAGAAGATCCCACCTTCAGATCCCATGTGGATCAGGAGTCTGGAGAGACAATCATTTCCGGTATGGGGGAGCTCCATCTCGATGTGTATGTGGAGCGGATGAGACGGGAATTTAGCGCTGAGGTGGAGACTGGAAATCCCCAGGTGGCATATCGGGAGGCCATTACCCGGAGAATATCCTTTGATTATATCCATAAAAAGCAAACAGGTGGCTCTGGTCAATATGGGCGGGTTGCAGGATTCATGGAACCTTCAGATGAGGGGGTCTATGAATTTGTCAGCCAGGTAAAAGGGGGTGCTATCCCAACAGAATTCCTGCCTGCTGTTGACAAGGGGTTCCAGTCCTGTCTCACAAAGGGGCAAGTTCTGGGATTTCCGGTTCTTGGGATGAGGGTAACTGTGAACGATGGTCAGTCTCACAGCGTGGACTCATCGGAGAGAGCCTTTACGCATGCGGCCATCGGGGCCTTCAGGCAAGCTTATATGAAAGCCAAACCGGTTATTCTTGAGCCCATTATGAAAGTATCGGTCGAGTCACCTTCTGAGTACCAGGGAAGTGTGCTGGCTTCCATTAATCAGCGAAGGGGACTTATTACAAGTTCTACGGAAGACGGTACATTTACAATCGTCGAAGCCGAAGTACCGTTGGCGGAGATGTTTGGTTACGCCACAGTGCTGAGATCCCTTACCCAGGGGAAGGCAGAATTCACCATGGAGTTTTCAAGGTATGCAAAGGTCCCTGAATCCCTATCAAAAGAGCTAAAAAAACGGCAATAGTTCATCTATTAATAGGAGAAAAGAAATCATGAAGGATTTTATTTCAGTAAGCCCTCTGAAGGTCCTGGAGAAGTCTTCACGAAAAGGCTTAGGCCCTGGAAATCTCGGTGTCCTCATCGCCCGGGCCGGGGTGGGCAAGACTGCCTGTCTGATCCATATCGCTTTTGACAGGATTTTTCGTCAGGAGAAACTGGTTCACATTTCCCTGGAAGAGGGTCCTGAAAAGGTCACATCTTATTACAACGTGATATATTATGATCTTGTCAAGGCCCTGAATATTGCTGATGAATCTGAGATCCGGTTACTTATTGACAGGAACAGAATGATTCTTGCCTACTTAAAACAGAGCTTTGAGACAGAACGTCTCCGCATCAGTCTCAAGAACCTGGCAGAAAATCTCGAGTTCAGGCCTGATACGCTTATTGTGGATGGCCTTGATTTTGAAAGGGCGGACAGGACTTTGTTCAAAGGCTTTAGGGATATTGCAGAGGAATTCGACGCAGAGATATGGTTTTCAGCCCTTTCCCACAGGCATATTACTGATGTCAATGAAAGAGGCATACCTCACCCGTGCCAACAGCTCGATGACCTCTTCAGCATAATTATCGAGTTACAGCCCGGACCATCAGGTGTCTTCCTGAATCTTTTGAAAGACCACGATAACCCTGCAATCATTGATAATGGCGTCCGTCTTGATCCCAATACCTTCCTGGCTTTGAGTTAGGAGTGTTTTTTAAGGAGTCATAAAGTTCTTTGCCAGATCATTGTCAATGACGTATATGCAGACTTCTTTTGAGCCCTGCTTGGTATATCTGTACTTTCCGCAGAGATTGTTCATCAGGAAAGTGACATCGCCTCGAATCCTTTTGTCGTTAGACTTGAAAGCTTCAGTGTCGTAATCCTTGATGGCGCGGCGGAAGTTTTCGTTCTCAAGAAAGGGATCCAGCACCTTTTCCTTCAGATTATAGACATATCGCTCATGCATATCTTTGTAAAGGCTGGTTTCCACAATGGATTTCCCTTCAAGCATGATTTCCTGTGTCAATGTTTTGGACGTATACTCTTTTTGAGCCTCTTTTCGAAAGGATAGCCGCCGTTCCTTGTCGATCTTCGCGCCCAAAAAATGAGTCTCAATGCTCTCGAAAAAGTCTTCGGTAATTTCCAGTTTTTCTCCGGTGTATTTACATGTTTCCACTGACCCCTTCTCAAAGTTGATGGCAAACAGGTAATTTTGGATTTCTCTGGAGATCTGTTCTTCATTGTAATAGTAAAGCGATTCCTTAACTTCCTGCAGGACTGTGTAGTTATACATATGAATCAGAGAGTCCATAAAACCCTTTGGTATTGATCCGTTCAATTCCTTACCGATTTTATCAAAAAATTTGCACAACATGGACATGTTGATGAGTTTGTCTTTTTTGGCGTATGTGGAATAAAATATATTAAATATTTTTATTGAATCACGTCCGGAAAAGCCCTTCTGCCCCTCTGATTCCGATTCGGCAATGATTTTACGCCTCCGTTTGGCAGTAAATCGCTTTCTATCTTCTTCGGTAAGCCACGTTGGGATATGTCCTGTGTAGATTTCCATCTTGAGGAGTTGCAGGTTCTCATCACAATAGAGACTATACCTGTTAGGATCATCGATCCATTCCAGCAGGGCTTCTGATTTGATATTCAACCTGGATGAAATGACAACCCGGGCAAAATTGTGCAGGACTCTGGGAAGAAAACTATCGTCAATATGCCTGCCGAAAATGTTGCGGTAAATTTCCACCTCTGTATTTAAATCCAGAACATAGGGGATTTTAATATATTCGATGCGGTCTGAGAAGGACTGAAAACCTTGAATGTTTTTTTTGTCTTCCGGGTTCATGAGGGCCATAAAAAGCGAATTCACATTCTCTTCGATGTCTTCCACCTTATGGAGACCCTCACTTATAATGTTATGCAGCTCGATCAAACGATCAGTATTGTGTGATTTTATATCCATTAGGGCGTAGATCCCATTATTGGTCTTTGCATATCGCGAAAAAACATAGTTGACCTGGTTGCTGTCCTTGAGAAGTGCATTTATCTGTCTTTGAAGCATGGGATTGCCCAGGATATTTTGCCTCATGGTTTTATCGCCAGGGTTGAAGACGCTGATGCCTTCCCCCAGCCGTCTGTTGAACCTGTATGGTCGTGCGTACAGCATTTTATGGACTTCCATGGGACTCTTTAGCTTGTTGAGAAGGGCCTGGTACAGAGAACTGCAAATAGTGCAGGCATTGTCCCTGAAAACCCACTCATATTCCTTTTCAGTGAATAGCTTCCACTTAAATTCATTATTGTTAAACAGGTCATTAAAAAATGACCGGCGGTAAGGCTTTGGTATCATGAGGATAGGATTATCATGGCTGGGACAGGAGATCTCGACATAATCCCCATTTAACCGGGGAAAGGCACAGTCATTAATGAACTCATTGTGATTTTGAGATTGGTGTGCAGGACCATATCCTTTCACAAATTCGTTCCCATCCTGTGCGGGCATCTGCAAAAACTGTGACAGTTTTTCAAATAGAGGCATGGCCTCATGTTCAATGAAAGCGCCCAGTGTTTTTCGATCCAATCTCCATACGGTCTCAAAGCGAGAGCCATCCTCCTTATTGGCATATTCTTCAAATCTCATCAGGAGGTTGTTCAAGAATGTACTCTTCCCGCAGCCAGGAGGGCCTTCAAAAATATAGATTTTATTTTGCTGTGTACTCCGCCTCAAGGCTTCAACAAGGTTGATCAGCCTGTTGGCAAAGAGCCTGTCAGCAAAGAATGGATGGTCTGATCCTTCAACGAAGAGTCGGTTGCAGTCGTATTTGACGAAATTAATGGACTCGGGGTCATCGGGATACTCATCCGCACCTACTCCAATATAGGTCTTGATCATGTCATGGAACACCTGGAAGACGTCGCGCAGCACAATAAATGGTTGTTCAGCGAGTACCTTGAGGAATTCATCGAATGGGATAGGAGAGCGTTGCTCAAGCTCGCTCATGTTGCTATTGAGATGTTGTATTGCGTTTTCGACGTTTTCCATGTTTTCTATTGAGCTAAACTGTTTTCCTGGAGAGCTTTCGCTTTTCCATGGTATATAAAATCCGCTGCCATTTCACTTCCGGCTCAGTGTCTTCTTCTTTCATCGGAGTCAAAGATCCTGGAAAGGAATTTTGTCCCTGTGAGGAGGGCCTTGAAAGGATCTCTCTCGTCTCAAGCTGAACCGGTCCTCCCCAGAGATATTCAATCCCTAACATGGTATTGGCGATGAATTCATTAACTAAGGGTT
>JAUWMY010000255.1 GCA_030612945.1 Desulfobacteraceae bacterium | reverse complement strand
CTTCATGATCAAGAAAACGATTCATTTGGGCCTGGATCCTGTCACAGCGGTCCAGTTGGCCACCCTAAATCCTGCCGGGTATTTCGGTCTGAAAGATAGAGGCGCTATTGCACTGGGCTACAGTGCTGATATTGTTGTTTTGGATGATCTGGAAAGTTTCAAAGTGACTTCTGTTTACAAAGATGGCCGCATTGTTGTAGACCATGGAGCCTTGGTCAATTTCCCTGTGAACTTGCAAAAAGCCACATCTATTGAATCTAAGGCCTTGAATATTGCCCCCTTGAGCCCTGAAAGTTTACGTATTCCCTTTTCTGGGAGTAAGGCCAGGGTAATTGAACTTGTTCCCGGCCAGCTAATAACACATGAGAGTTATGAAGACGTGAAATCAAAAGACGGTTTTGTAACGTCTGACATTAAATCGGATGTTTTAAAACTCTGTGTGGTGGAGAGGCATCACGCCAGCGGACGCATTGGACTGGGGTTAGTCAGAGGATTTGGCCTCAACCGGGGCGCTATTGCCTCCTCTGTAGCCCATGACTCTCATAATGTAATTGCCGTGGGCGTCAGTGATGAGGAAATTTTTACTGCAGTTGAAGAGGTAAGACTTATGGGCGGTGGACTCGCCGTCGTATGCAACAAAGAGGTACTTGCAAAAACGCCCCTTCCCATAGCCGGGCTCATGTCAAAAGAACCTTTAGAAACACTCGTCAAGCAGTTGAAGTCGATTAAAAAGGCAGCCTCAAAATTGGGCTGTGTTCTTGAAGAACCGTTTATGATGCTTTCCTTTTTAGCGCTTCCTGTTATTCCTGAGTTAAAGCTAACTGACAAGGGCCTGGTGGATGTAAATAAATTTGAAATTGTTCGCCTGTTTTAATAATGAAGGTCTTGTAAAAAGCCAAATTTATATTTTTGACGCCCATAACTATTTGATATTCCAATATGTAAATTATTATTTTTGTGTATTTTGTGCCTTTTTGCGGCTATATTAATAATGATTCGCTGAATTTAAAAGCCTTCCCTTAACTGCTCAATATGCTTGGGCAGTATAAAAGGCTTACGCCTAAATTCCTCACCCGGAGTTTACCCATAAGGTTTTGATCCACAGGGTTTGAGTAAATACATTTTAGCTCACCCTGGCCCAGACCTGGCCTTGATACGTTGTGAGAGAGGCTGATTGAGCATAACAGCTTCGTCAGGTTATGACATATGGCCACCAAGTCGCGCCAGGGCAGGCTTTAGGCACTTTAGTTCACTTTAGACACTTACTCAGGAGGACCTCTTTTATGCCTTCCGGATCGGTAGGGATTATTTATAAACACCACCACGAGCCTGCAAGAATAGAGGCTGAGAAACTCAAAGATTGGTTCAAGCAAAAGGGCATTAAAGTCTTTTCAGAGGAAATGAAGACCAAAGGGTCTTTGGACGGTTCCTGCGAGGAATCGATGGTTATCCCAAAGACCGTGGATTGGGTTGTGGTTCTTGGTGGAGATGGGACCCTTCTTGGGGCTGCACGCAGGGTAGGGCGATTCGGGTCTCCAATTCTTGGAGTAAACCTAGGGGGCTTGGGTTTTCTCACGGGGATTCCCTTTGAACGTCTTTATCCTGTGATCGAGATGATGATTAATGGCCGTCTTGAGGTAGAAAGCAGGGTTATGCTTGAGACGAAGGTATTACGCAAACGCAAAGTGGTATGTAGGTTCGAGGTCTTAAACGATGTGGTGATCAACAAAGGGACCTTGGCGAGGATCATAGATCTCGGTGTAGCAATCAACGAGGAGTTTTTAACCACCTTCAGGGCAGATGGTCTCATTATATCTACCCCAACAGGTTCCACGGCTTATAATCTGTCTGCCGGAGGACCCATACTGTATCCGACAATGGAGACCTTTATTTTAACTCCCATCTGCCCTTTCACATTGACAAATCGTCCCATCATCATTCCAGATACATCTGTTATTCAGATTAAAATAAAAAATGAGAGTGAAGAGGCTGTTCTTCTGACTTTTGATGGACAGGTAGGCTTTGATCTCTATTATGATGACAAGGTAATCATTCGTAAGTCAGAAAAAAAAATAAAGCTTTTCCGACCTCCTGATCACAGCTATTTCAACATACTGAGAACCAAGCTAATGTGGGGCGGGACAACCTATAATAAAGATGCAGACCATTAAACGCCTTTTCCGTGTAGATCGCAGGGATATCAACTACCTCCGAACAACCATTGAATCGTATGACGGTATGGCCGTCGTATCAACTCTCGACCCAGACAAGGCATATTTGGAAATACGGATCGCCCCGGGTTGTGAGCAATTGATTACAGAGTTGCTGGATTCTTTAAGAGAGGAAGGGCTTGATCTTGTTGCTCTTAAAGTAAAGTAAAGTTATGCAAAATAAGACCTTCTACATAAAAACCATGGGTTGCCAGATGAATGAATATGATTCAGATTTTCTGACCCAATCCCTTATAAGCTCTGGGTTTTCCCGGGTTGATAACTTAAAGTATGCGGATATCATTCTTATCAATACCTGCACCGTGAGAGCAAAACCTGAACAAAAAGCCTATAGCCTGTTAGGCCGTATGTCGGAGTTAAAGCAAGAAAACTCGGGTCTAATCATAGGTGTTATAGGATGCCTGGCCCAGCAAAAAGGGCACGAATTGATGAAGAGATTTCCTCAGCTTGACTTCGTGATGGGGCCAAGGGAGCTCGGCAGGATTAAGGAGATTTTAAGACGGATTGATACGAATGGAGAAAAATTTGTTGCTACGCATCTCGAACCAGCGCCGCCCCAACCAGTTATTTGCCAGGGTTACTTTGACGGGAAAGTCACTGGCTACTTATCTATCATGGAGGGGTGCAATAATTTTTGCAGCTACTGTATCGTTCCCTATGTGAGGGGCCGGGAAATTTCACGTTCTCCTGAAGAAATCATGATTGAGGCAAAAAACTTGATCTCAGAGGGTATCAAGGAGATTACGCTGTTAGGTCAGAATGTAAATTCATACCGATGGGAAGGAGTGGAGAAATGGAATTTTGTGTCCCTGCTGCGGGAAATCACAAAACTGGATGGTCTTTTGAGACTCCGTTTCACCACCTCACACCCTAAGGATCTCTCTGAACAACTTATCCATTGCTTTGGGGATCTTGATAAACTCTGTCCCCATATACATCTTCCTTTCCAGGCAGGTGCAAATCTCGTCCTTAAGCGCATGAAACGGGGGTATACTCGCGAGAAGTATATTGACCTAATAGATAAACTGCGCACGGTCAGGCCAGACATTGGCATTACCAGTGACGTCATGGTCGGTTTTCCCGGAGAATCTGAACAAGATTTTGACATGACGCTCAATCTTATTAAACGGGTTCAATTTGATTCACTTTTTTCCTTTAAATATTCTGACAGAAAGGGTACATTAGCGGCTAAAATGGGTGATAAGGTCGATGAGGCAGATAAGTCCTCTCGTCTAAGCGCACTTCAAAACCTTCAAAAGCAAATCAGCCTCAAAAAGAATAGGGCGCTTGAGGGAAAGCGATTGGAGGTGTTGGTTGAAGGGTACAGCAAGAGGGGAGGGCAAATAAGCGGCAGGACAGGATCTAACAAAGTTGTTAATTTTATAGGTGATAACAGCTATATAACTAATTTAGTTACAGTAACTATTAAACATGGCTTTTTGAATTCCCTGCATGGGGAATTGTTTTTTGAGAATAATTCATTGACAGGATAGTAAGATTTATCCTATCTAATCAAAAATTTAACTGTTCTGGTAAAATTTCATGGATATTGATGATATCAATTATAGCGATGAGTTCGTGCTTGTCGTGGATGACGAGGACTACATTAGAGAACCTATAGTAGAAATGCTGAGGCGTATGGGGTTTCGAGTCGATTCTGCAACTGATGGAAAAGACGCCCTCGAGAAACTAAAAGAAAAACCATATACGTTTTTGCTCACCGACATGAGGATGCCGGAAATGGACGGCCTTGAATTGATTAAGAGTGCTGAACGCGATTATCCCCACGTTTCAACAATAGCAATGACGGGCTACTCCAAGGAATACGACTATGTTGATGTGGTAAACGCAGGAGCCGCAGATTTCATCAACAAGCCTTTCGGCATCGAAGAACTTGAGGCCAAAGTCAGAAGAGCCATAATCGAACGGAACATTAAGGATGAGCTCAGCAAATTGTCCATAACTGACTCTTTAACCGGCCTATACAATCAAAGACATTTCTATATCCGACTGAAAGATGAGATCACGCGGGCAGAGAGACAAAAGCATCCACTTGGTTTGATCCTCCTCGATCTTGATAATTTCAAGAACTACAATGATACCCATGGGCACCTTGCCGGAGATGAGCTTCTTCAAAAAGTGGGAGAAATTGTAAGTTTGAAGATACGCCAGGGCGTTGATTCCGGATACAGGTATGGAGGAGATGAATTTGCGATTATCCTCATTGATGCGGATGAGGCAATTAGCAAAGTTATAGGACAACGTATTGAACAAGGTATCGAGGAGAAGTGCAATCTGAGTGCGAGTCTGGGTTACGCGTATTTTTCAGAGGGCATGGCCATGAAGGCCTTTGTAGAAACGGCGGATAAACAGCTTTACGAGATAAAAAAACAAAAAAACAATAAAAGGAAGTGAATCAACAATGTCTGATAATATATATTATGTAAACTAAATTATCTTTATTTTTCTGCCGCCATCACTCTTCCTTTGTTTTTCAAAATAACTGTTGACATCCTTTATTCCAAAGTAGTAAAAGCTGTTAACAATTCCAAGGAGGTTTTTATTGAATGGGTAGTGTCGTTAAAAAACGCCGA
>JAUWMY010000488.1 GCA_030612945.1 Desulfobacteraceae bacterium | reverse complement strand
AAGGCCTTGAATCCTTCATATCTACCCTCAAGGGTTCCCACAGAGGAAGTTTTATAGCGACCGGGCAATTGTTTTCTGTTAAATGCCTCGATCTGGCTTTGGTTTTCAGGGTTCTGCCACGTAAAGCTGCCGCTGAGCCGGAGATATTTCAAGAAATCCAAGCGGATACCTGCCTCAATTCCCTGAATTAGCGCTTCAGAAATATTCTCAGCCCTGCCGATTCCCCGCGCATCATAAACAAAGCCTATAAAGTCATCCACATCACTGTGAAAATAGGCTGCATCACAGGAAATGCGTGTCAACCACTGGTATTGGGTAAGCCAGTTGATTTCAAATCCTGCGTCAAAATTGATCCCTTTTTCCGCCTTCAAATCCGGATTTCCTATGATAAAACCACGGTCCCCGAACAGTTCAAAAAAGGAGGGTTCGCGAACGTATTCCCCCAGATTAGTCTTAAAAATCAACCAGTTCAGTGGATTGTATTTAAGGCCAATTTGGGGATTAAAGTAATCTTCATCCCTTGATTTTTCCTCCAAAGGGGTCCCTGAGATGCTCGTCGCACTATTCAATTGATCTTTGATTGCAGTGTACCGGAGGGCGGGTGTTACGGTCAGCTTGTCCTGAAATAAAAAGACGCTATCCTGGAGACCCATGGAAAGAGTATCTCTTGAGCTCTTGTTGGGATTCCGGTTTCCCAATAGATCTTCGGGATCATATTCTTCACGGTGAAAATCCGCCGTGAAGCCCGCCATATTCCAGTCCGTAAGCCATTCAAGAAAAAATCTGCCGCCATAACGGTTTGTAGTGTACATGCTCTTCTGCCGGCCAAGGCCCACATGACCCTGGCTGTCGTCATACAACTCTTCCTTTAACGAGTAATCCACAGTAGTTCTTGTGTTTAAATGCAGTGGACCTATGTCATTTGCAGTCAAGTTCAACGTTGTGATATTTCTTTCCGTATTAAGCGACGTTTCTGTCTCGGGTCTGTTGTTCCAGCTTGGCAATCCCTGATCCTTTGAAAACCATTGATTGACCAGATCTATGCGCACGTCACCCGTAAAATCGTAGCCCAATTTGGCGAGTATATTTCCCTGGTCAAATTGGGCGTTGTTACGCTTCTCCCAACGATCGTCGTCTTTGTTCCATTCTGTACCGTTATCGTTAAGCATTTCAAAATCATTATCACTGGCCAGGTAACCGGCGGATATTAAGTAGTCCCATTTTCCAGGTTTATGATTGATAAAAGCCGCGAGTTTGCGCGTATTGAACGAACCATATCCAGCCGTGGCGCTGGCATTAAATCCTTTTTTTGATCTGAGCGTCCGGATGTTGATAACCCCCCCTATGGAGGCTTTGCCGAAATTTATGGGTGTAACGCCGCGATAAATCTCTATCGCCTCAACATCTGAAAGAGATATGTCACTGAGATCAACACCACCGCCCGATGCGTCATTGAGCAATACGCCATCCATGAAAATCATGACCTGATTACTTGAAGAACCCCGCAGAGAGACCGTGGAAAAACTCCCCAGGCCGCCCGACCGTCGCACCTGAACTGCTGCCTCCTTTTGCAGCACCTCTGCGAGATCTTCCATTTTTCCTTCAAAATCTTCCCGCTTGATGACGGAAACAAAGCCCGTTGTCTCTTTTAGATCTACATCTCCAGTTTGAAGTGGTTCCTCTGGCTTTTTGGCAGTCACAACCACTGTTTCTAATGTCACAGCTTTCCTATCTGTTTCGGCAAAAACACTGACTGCCATCAAAAGAAGAAGCAGCAATGTAGAAAACAACGAAACAATCTGTTTCCTCATCAGTTTCTCCTCACTCCGGCAAGACCAGTACAGCCACAAGCGCAACTAAAACCCTCCATATCCTTATCCTTTTTTAATTAATCCCTTAAACTACCAGCTTAGCTATGCTTGTTAGATAGTGATTTGTGATGCCCTATGGAATAAAGTTCAAATGACAAAATCCAAATGTCAAATCAAATCCAAAACCCCAATGTCAAAATGTTTTCTAAAACGATCAGTTATTTATCTGTAAATACTCAGGTTGTCATAAAGTCTCTCTCCTCCTACAACATAGACAATTACCCCGGTCTTCATCCTCTACCTCCTTTCAACATTAATCTCGTATGTCCTATAGTCCGGGGCAAAAAAAATCCCCGGACCGAAATGAATCGATCCGGGGATTTCCCTTTTTTATCCTCAAGATCCTGTGGCTGCCCATCTGTCCGCGAGGGTCATGCCAATCTGTCCAGGCAGGTTTTCTGACTTTCCCGCCCTTTCAGCGGCCTTCCCATTCCCTATCTGGAACAGTGGCAAACAAGGCTGAAAGGGTTCCCTTTTCCATCTGGAAAGGGCGGGACTACAGCGGCGGGCCCGTCCCCGACTTTAACGGGGTTCCCTATTGAGCTACACGAGCACCTGAACAGAAATTGAAGCTTTATACAAAAGGAAATGAAAGTCAATAAAAAATTGATATGGCCGTTAACTTGCATTGTGACCCCATTGCTGGCCGATAATTCTCATCAATTTTCATTATGACCCTTATGCCTTGCTAATGCAGGGCCGTGGGGTCTCTTTTTAAAGGACGCAAGACGATTTCTTCCACAGCTTGTCGAACGCCCCTGTGGCTTTGAATAAAGGCTCCGAGCAGGCAGAGAAGGTGTCAGGTGCAACGGAGACTCTCCTTTGGGGCGTGCCCGCCTCAGGCGGGCTGTCCTATAACGAATTTTAAGGCTACGCTGCCGTTCAATAGAATGAAGCAGTTTT
>JAUWMY010000454.1 GCA_030612945.1 Desulfobacteraceae bacterium | reverse complement strand
CCATTATCATAGAGTTCTTTAATAAGTACCTGTGCGCGCAGAAGTATGGCTTGGATGACTTTGTCCCGACTATGGATAGTTTTATTTATCTCATTTTTTAGCTCTAAAAACAGATCCACGTCTGCCGGAAAAGGGGAAGGGTCTTTAGTCCCCACATTGAATGTCAGGGTGCGGAGACCTCTCCGTTCAATGCTTTTCTTAAGAAAGAGGTGTTCTTCGCCTTTAGAATCGAATGTCCCTACGATGGCAATAGCAGTTGTGTGATCCATGATCTACCTCCAGAGAAAAGGACAAAGGGTGTTGATAGGTATTCCTACAGAAAACCCCGATGTAAGCCATTGAGTTTGCGAACCTGAAAAGGATTAGAAGCTGTTTATCACATATGCCCGGGCGATACAACTGAGTAGGTATCTGGAACCTGGTTTAAAGGAATACAAAACATGATGTGAAACACAATGTCACTCAATAAATTCGGGCTGCATTAATAAAATCCCCCCTGGCCCAGACCTGGCCTTGATACGTTGTGAGAGAGGCTGATCGAGCATAACTGCTTTGTCAAATTACGACATATGACCACCAATTCGCGCCAGGGCAGGCCTCAATCCCCCTTTGCAAAAGGGGGAAGCAGTCGGAATGCCCAGACTTATTAAGTAGAGTTTACAGTGGCCAGTACAATCTTTTGTTGACATTCCATGAAACAGGTCTAATATTTCCTATGGAAACAAAACAGCTTGGATTCATATTACGGAATTGGAATCGCGTGTTTTCAGCCTGTCCGGATTAGTGAGGTGATGAAAAATGCCAATTTATGAGTACCGGTGCAAGTCCTGTGGCAGTGTCACCGAGTTCCTGGTGGGTGTGGGTGAAGATATTGCCATCACCTGCTCTCATTGCGGAAGCCTCGATATGGAGAAAATCATGTCGGCAGCATCTTTTCTGGATGGTGGCCCGAATCGAAGGCCGGGAAGTACCTGTTGCGGTCGAGAAGAGCGATGTTCGACACCCCCATGCTCTACTGGAGGGGTTTGCAGGAGAGATTAGCAATTTATAAATTCACTGAAGAGAGGAGATATTTGAAATGAAAGTAGCAGTTAGTTCAAGCGGGGGAGATCTTGATGCACAGATTGACCCGCGTTTCGGCCGGTGTGCCTATTTTATTATTGTAGAAACAGACGATATGAGTTTTGAGGTTTTTGATAACGAGAATATAGCCCTGGGCGGAGGGGCTGGTATCCAATCGGGCCAGTTTGTGGCATCTAAGGGGGCCAAAACCATTATTACAGGAAATGCTGGCCCGAATGCCGTACGAACCCTTTCCGCAGCAGGAGTCGAAGTGATCGTAGGCCAGGCAGGGACGGTAAGACAAGCCATAGAAAATTACAAAAAAGGGAAATTGAGGAATACCACTGAAGCCAATGTTGTGGACCATTATGGGATGGGCAGTAGTTCAGCCCAGTCCCCTATGGGTGGCATGGGCCGTGGCGGCGGCATGGGACGCGGCCGCGGCATGGGCATGGGACGGGGTAGAGGCATGGGAGCCGGAATGCCGGCCTCTGGATCGGTCTCCTCCAATCAACCCGAATCCGCCCCGCTATCTAAAGGGGAAGCATTGAAGAGCTTGAAAGATCAGGCAAATGATTTGCGCAAGCAGATAGAAAACATTGAATCCAGTATTAAGGATTTAGAAAAAAAATAGATAATTGGAGGTTAGCGATAAATGGCAAAGGAAAACCAAAGCTGTGGCTTTAATAGCCAGCAAGATCAACATCAACAGCAGGATATTGAGATTAAAGAGAGATTGCACCATATCAAGAACAAGATCCTGGTTATGAGTGGAAAAGGAGGTGTGGGCAAGAGCAGCGTGGCCGCCTATCTGTCAGTGGCCCTTGCGAAGAAGGGTTTCAAGGTTGGGCTCATGGACGTGGATCTTCACGGACCCAGCATACCCCGTATGCTTGGACTGAAGGGAACCATTGGACCAGCCACACAAAGTGGTAAAGCCCACCCCGTAAAGTATCTTCCAAATATGGAAGTGATTTCCATTGAACCCCTTATGGGAGAAAACAAGGATATGGCGACGATCTGGCGGGGGCCCCTCAAGATTGGCGTTATCAGACAATTTATAGCGGATATTGAGTGGATGGATCTCGATTATATGATCATTGACGCACCTCCCGGCACGGGCGATGAGCCATTGACCATAGCCCAGACCATCCCGGATGCCAGTGCCCTGATCGTGACCACGCCCCAGGAGATTTCACTGGCGGATGTCAGGAAATCCATAAATTTTTGCCGGCAGGTCAACATGGAAATACTGGGCCTTGTGGAGAATATGAGTGGGCTCAAATGTCCCCATTGCGGGGAAATGATTGATATATTCAAGACACGTGGCGGCATGCTCACCGCAAAAAAAGAGGGTCTGAAACTTTTGGGATCGCTGCCCTTTGAGCCAGAGGTGGTATCGAGCGGCGATGCCGGAAACATGAGTTTTTTGGACGACGATCAACTATTAATAACTCAGGAATTCAACAAAATCGTGGATGAGGTTGTGAAATTAACAGAGGCCAAGGAAGATCTTATTCCCGAAACACAGAAAGACAAGGAACTCCCCATGAGAAAACAAGCCTCAGCAGGCACAAAAATACTCACGGTTCCTGTGTCCGATGGAAAACTTACGTCTCATTTTGGCCACTGTGAACAGTTCGGATTCATTGAAACCCAGAACGGAAATATAATAAAGACTGAAATGCGATCCCCCCCAGCCCATGAGCCTGGTGTATTACCTCAGTGGCTTTATGAACAGGGGACTGATGTGGTGATTGTGGGCGGAATGGGACAGCAGGCACAGCAACTTCTTAAGGAGAAGGGGATTGAGGTGATCATCGGTGCCCCGATGGATTCCCCGGAGTTTCTGGCAAACCAGTACCTTTCAAATACACTAATGGCGGGTGAGCAAGTTTGTGATCATTGAGTAAACCCTGCATATACAATTAAAATAAGTAACTCTCAGGTATTTCTGACAGGATAACAGGATTGACTTGATTTTTTTGAATTCTTGTAAATCCTTTAAGTATCCTGATAGACCGTTCCTGGCTATATGG
>JAUWMY010000466.1 GCA_030612945.1 Desulfobacteraceae bacterium | reverse complement strand
CCGGTCCATTTGGCGATAACTTCTGCAATATCTTCACTGTCTACCTCTTCCTTGAGCATCTTTTGATCGGCCTGGAGTTCCTCAAGTTTCTTGTTTTCTTCGATCAGGCTTTTCTCCAGCTCTATAAGAGTTCCATACTTGAGCTCCGCAGCCTTAGTGAGGTCTCCCTGTCGCTCAGCAATTTGCGCATCAGATCTGGTGGATTCAAGCCTTTCCTTGATATCTCTGATATTGGAGATGGTTTCCTTTTCCCTTTTCCAGTGGGCGGTCATCTCATCGGTTTGCCCCCTTAGTTCGCTCAAATCTTTCTCAATTTTTTTGAGTCGATCTTTGGATGCCTGGTCCTTTTCTTTTTTTAGGGCCTCTTTCTCTATTTCCAGTTGAGTAATTTTTCTCTGAATATCATCGATCTCTGCCGGCATGCTATCAATTTCAATCCTTAACTTGGACGTGGCCTCATCCACGAGATCTATGGCCTTATCAGGCAGGAACCGATCCGTAATATACCTGTATGATAATGTGGCCGCGGCTACAAGGGCTGAATCCTTGATACGCACACCATGATGGACCTCGTATTTTTCCTTTAGTCCGCGCAGGATCGAAATAGTGTCTTCAACATTGGGTTCTTCCACCATCACCGGTTGAAAGCGCCTCTCCAGGGCAGCATCCTTTTCAATGTATTTTCTGTATTCTTTTATGGTTGTGGCGCCTACGCACCTTAATTCGCCGCGCGCCAGGGCAGGTTTTAGCATATTGGAGGCATCCACAGCCCCTTCGGCAGCACCGGCACCTACCATAGTATGTATCTCGTCTATGAAGAGGACGATTTGTCCATGTGCATCGATCACCTCTTTGAGCACGGCCTTGAGCCGATCTTCAAATTCCCCGCGGTATTTCGCGCCGGCCACAAGGGCCCCCATATCCAGGGCTACTACTCTTTTGTCCTTCAGGGTCTCAGGGATATCGCCCTGGACTATTCTCTGGGCCAGGCCCTCCACAATGGCGGTTTTGCCAACCCCCGGCTCGCCAATTAGCACCGGGTTGTTTTTGGTTCTCCTTGACAGGACCTGGACAATCCTCCGAATCTCATCGTCCCTACCGATCACCGGATCCAGATCCCCTTTTGAAGCAATCGCGGTCAGGTCTTGACTGAAGCGCTCCAGGGCCTGATACTTGTCTTCAGGGTTCTGATCCGTAATCCGCTGACCACCTCTGATGTCAACCAGGGCTTTCAGGATTGTATCCCTGGTAATTCCTGCAACCGCAAGGAGTCGTGCCGCTTCCGCCTCTTTTTCCCCTGTCACGGCCAGGAGGATATGCTCAAGGCTCACGAATTCATCTTTCATCTGTTCGGCTTCAGCAAAGGCCTTGTCCAGGACCGTCTTGGAACGGGGTGAGATGTAGGCCTGACCCACGCCTGATCCGGAAACCCGGGGAATTTTTTCCAAAGCAGCTTCAAAAGATTCCATAAGCTGCCTCTGGTCAACCCCGATTTTCCCCAAAAGTGACGGAATTACCCCCTCTGTTTGCTCCAGGATGGCTTTCACAAGATGCTCGGGTTCAATCTGTTGATGGTTAAATTTTTCGGCTAATTGTTGTGAAGTCTGTATGACTTCTTGTGCTTTTAAGGTAAATTTATCAAATCGCATACTTTTGTTCTCCTCCAGTAATATACGTTATTTTATTGTTGAATATTTAGCAGTTTAGCAACAACTGATTAAGATTAAGTGCTATCGAGGGAGATGTCAATATGTGGACATTGGATTGAAGGCATAAGGAGCAAGGGGGAAAAGGCACTGGGGCAGAAAATGTCAGGTCATAATACCGGTGGATTTTCCCATATCCAGCTCTCTTGAGCCCTTGGCCCTTATCTTCGGTTTGATTACTTCTTTAAAAAAACGTAATGCCTCCTCGGCATCATTGTCCATCAGTATTGCTTCAATCCTCATTTTCTCTTGATCTGAAAATTCAATTATAACTTTTCCCATTTCAACACCACTCAATCAGGAAATGCTACTATAGAAACACGAACGGGCCGTTTGCATGTTCTCAGTAATCATGAGGAATACCTCTGATATGTAAGAGAAGATGCTCGCGGTCATCCATGTCTTCAATCCAGCCATAATTGGCATCGTGTTTGGTATCCAGATCCTTTATATATGGTTTGATGTCAAGCAACGGTGTCCCATCAAACACATCCATGCCTGATGTAACGATTTCGTTGTCTGTAATGCCTTTTATGCGAACGATGCTAATGCCGATGGGGTTTGGTCGAACCGGCGACCTGCTTGCAAATACTCCAACCTTAACACCGCCGGTCCATGGAGGCGATACAATTTCTGATAATTCTCGCTTAACACGATGTATATAATAGATAACGTAAATATAACGAAATCCATCAAGTTTATAAAGGCTATCAACATATCGGGAATCAACTACTATACGGAAATCTCCTTCATCCTCCTCCACTGGTTGATAGGGCGCATTGTCAATATATGGCGTTCTAATAACTCCAATCTGCTTCAAATGGAAGTTCAGGGGTTTTTCCGCCTGGTCTTTCTCTTTTGACGATTTTTGGGATTTCTCTGTTTCGGATATTGCCCCCGGTTTAGGAACCCCGCTCTGTTCCAGTTTTTTATTTGCCAGCTCTATATGTCTGTTCCCTTTTTTTAGAATTTCAATGGCCTCTCTTAGTTCATGGCCGACTTCTTTAAGTCCCAGGTTAACTATTTTCTTGAGCCATTTTTCGTTATCCCGAATATGATCATTATTATGGTTTATCCAATAAGGCATCAAAAGCTTTAACTTTTCAATGTCGGACGCGGATTCTTTTTTATTGTCTGATTTCTCTGTCATATTGGTATTACTCCTTTGAACAATCGCCCATAGCCTCCTTCAAGGAGGCATATCTTTTCGTAAGCGTTCACAGGTTTCCCGCTTCCGCTTCGCTTCAGACGGGATCTTCGACAGGGTTCACCGTTCAGCGCCGCCTCTGA
>JAUWMY010000060.1 GCA_030612945.1 Desulfobacteraceae bacterium | reverse complement strand
TGGGTTTTGCCAAATCTTTTCGAAATGTTGTATAATTTATTGTTTCCATATATTCCTCCTTTATGATTAAAACAAGTGTACTTGATCCTGTACGTAAATGTCAATCGTTATTTTCGGTTCAGAAGTTAGGAGGGGATGGCGATTGACTAATGATGATTATATTTCACCGCAGAGTACGCAAAGATCGCAGAGAAAGGACTTTGTTTGTTAAAAAACATGTAAGCGCTCACAGGTTCCCCGCTTCCGCTTCGCTTCAGACGGGAGCTTTGACCTTTGTCATTTAAATTCATTTTATTTATATATTTGGACCCTTTTAGGGGTGGCTGTTGACTTTAAATATAGTCAACTATTCAACCACTTAACGAGGTCTGAATTTTCAATGGAGGATAAGAATATATGGAATTATGGAAACTCAATAGAGTAAGTATCATCATTATTGCCCTTATGATCTTCGCATGCAGCAGTACGGAAGAAAAGGCCGCGGAATTTTTCAATAAGGGGAAGGTCCTTTACGAGAAAGGGGAGTATGTTGAGGCCAGGCTGGAGTTCAAGAACGCCATTCAGCTTGACCCTAAATTTGGGGAAGCCTACCACATGCTTGGAATGGTTGAGCTCAAACAGGGGAACTTGAAACAGGCTTACGGGGTGTTTTTAAAGGCCGCGGAACTCTCGCCGGAGAATCTAAAAACCCATTTACAAATAGGAAAAATATTGGTTGCCGGGAGGGCACCGGACAGGGCCATGGAAAAGGTAGTGCTGGTTTTAACCAAGGACCCCGAAAACCAGGAGGGCCTTCTACTCAAGGGTTCTGTTTTGTTAGCGCAAAAAGACATCAAAGGGGCAAAGGAAGTTCTGGAAGGGCTTCTAAAGAAGGGGATGAAAGCTCCCGATGTATATCTGATGCTTGCCTCGGCATACGCCCAGGATAATGAAATTCAAAATGCCGAGAAAATGCTTAAAAGCGGAATCAAGGCAAACCCGGATTCCGCATTGCTCCATATTGCTCTGGCCAATTATTATGCCAGGACGAAACGACCGGAAGACGCTGTGTCGGTCATAAAAGAACTCATTGATCTGCAACCTGAAAATGCCGGTTACAAGTTTGTACTGGCGAAAGTCTACTGGGATGCTGATCAAAAGAATGAAGCAGATGTTCTGCTTAAGGGAATTATCGCTTCAGACCCGGGCAATGAGGGCAACCGGATGCGTGTGGCCCGGTTCTACATTTCAAAAAAGCAATTTGATGATGCGGAACGTGAACTGAAGGCAGGCATTCAACTGAATGAAAAGAGCTTTGATCTCCGTATTTTGCTTGGCGAGATATATCTGAGCCTGAGAAAGACAGACAAGGCCGTTGAAATACTAAAAGAGTGCCTTTCAATCAGTCCTGATCCGGCAAACCCCGGGATTTTACAGGCCAAAAACGCCCTTGGTAAATTATATATCATGACAGGAGACATTGAGGAGTCGGAGAAATACGTGGATGAGGTCCTCAAAGAGAGTCCCAGGAGTGTGGAGGGGCATTTCAGCAAGGGGCAGATTTACCTTTCAAAAGGTGATGGCACCCATGCTGTTTCGGAATTCAGGGCCGTTGTTGATGACAAGCCGCAGTTTATGCAAGGATACCTTGGACTGGCTGAGGCCCATTTGTTGAGCAAAGATTTGGGGTTGGCAATAGATACGCTTCGTAACGCATTAAAGGTAGAGCCTGATTCAAGAGATGTCCTGATGGCTTTGACACGCGTCTATGTAGCGAAAAAAGATTATCTTGAGGCTGAAACTCAATTAAAAAAGATCCTGAAAAACAATCCGGATAACGTCAGGGTCCGGGCGTACCTCGGTGATTTACTCTTTGTACAGAAAGACTTCAAGCGGGCAGTGCGCGAATATGAAAAGGTAAAAGAGAAGGCCCCGAATGATTCCATCGGGTACCTGAAACTGGCTCGTTTCTACGGGAAACAGGGAAAATGGGAAAAGGCGATTTTGACACTGGAAGAGGGATGCAAGATCAACCCAAAATCCAAGTCTTTGTTTGCAGCGCTCGTTCAGTTGTATATGCATCAGAAAAAGTACAATATTGGGATTCAGGCCTGTGAAAAGCAAATTCAACAAAACCCGGGGGACGCGTTTTACCATGACATGATAGGCCGGGTATATGTTATAAAGAAAAACTTTAAGAAAGCTGAGAAAGCATTTGAAAAAGCGATAGATATACAGCCTATGTGGACGATACCACATAACAATCTTGCCAGGCTCTATCTGATTCAGGGAAAGCGGAAAAACGCTATTGATAAATTTGAGGCCGCGCTTAAATCCAACCCCAAAAATACGGCAGCCTACCTGTCCCTTGGGCTGCTCTACGAACGGAACAAGGAGTATCAAAAGGCCATACAGATTTACGATATGGCGCTTGAAAATATTCCAAATCTCTGGCCCGCTGCAAACAACCTGGCCTTTTTGCTCTGTGAGACCTCAAGTTCCGGAGATGACCTTGAGAGGGCACTTAAACTGGCCAAAAACGCCCAGACACTCAGACCCAAAAGTAAGGAAATTATTGATACGCTCGGGTGGGTTTACTACAAAATGGGTGACGCTAATCGAGCCCTTGTTATCATGGAAAAGGCGCTTTCCGATTCACCTGACATTCCCATATTCAATTATCATATGGGCATGGTGCTCTATAAACTCGAACGAATGGATGAGGCCAGAGAAAAACTGATGATTGCCCTTGAAAGCGATAAGGCGTTCCCCGGGAGAGAAGAAGCGGAAAGGGTGCTTGAACAGATTTCCTAAGATATTCATTAGCCCCTAACCCTGAACGTTGAACCCTGAACCTGTGAACGCTTACGATGGTGATTTGTGATGCCCTATGGAATAAAGTTCAAATGACAAAATCCAAATGTCAAATCAAATCCAAAACCCCAATGTCAAAATGTTTTCCAAAACGATCAGTTTTTCCATTACTCCAACACTCCATTACTCCTCAGGTTTAAGCCCAGAGTCTGCAGAGCCCCCTTTTAGGGCAGATCAAGGCCACGTCCTTGTATGTTGATCTTTACAGTAAAAATAATTGTGCTATAATTGTATTTTTTAGGAGGAAACTAATGAGAGGTATAGCAGGCAGGGCCTTGCTCATCGCATGGATTTGTATTTCGGCAACAACAGGATGGGCTGCTGATAAAACTGAAGGGTTGCCGGGAAACGATTATATCATTGGCGCCGGGGATGTCCTGGAAATCTCTGTGTGGAAGAATGAGGATCTGACAAAGCTCTTAACGGTCCTTCCTGACGGAAAAATAAGTTTTCCGTTAATCGGTGAGGTGATGGCAGAAGGAAAGACACTGGCCCAGTTTAAAAAAGAGCTGGAAAGTAAAATCTCCCGTTATGTGCCTGACCCGGTCCTTTCTGTGGTCATACAGCAGCTTAACAGCAATATGATCTATGTTATAGGTAAAGTTCGTAATCCCGGTCGATTTGCCCTTAATAGTGATATCAGAGTGCTGCAGGGCCTTGCACTGGCCGGTGGACTTAATCCTTTTGCGGAACAAAACAAGATCAGAATATTCCGGGAAGAAGGGGGCAAGACCCTTATTTTTCACTTTCGATATGATGATGTCTCCACCGGGAAAAGAATGGAGCAGAATATTTGGCTCAAGAGGGGTGATATTATCGTTGTACGTTGATTAAAAAAGTGACTAAAGTGCCTATTTATCCCGCTTGCAGCGGGGAAGTGAGCTAAAGTTAAAGAGAATATTTGACTAATAAAAGAGGAATTACATGGAACCAAGCGTAAAGACGCCGGGTGACTATATTGAAATCCTTAAGCGAAGAAAATGGAGCCTGATCCTTCCGGCCTTAATTATTTTCCTGGTTGCTGCGGTTGTCGCCCTGACGCTTCCGTCGATCTATAAGTCCACGGCTACGATACTTATTGAAGAGCAGGAGATTCCAGCAGATTTTGTGGCAACCACGGTCACCAGTTTTGTTGAACAACGCCTCCAGAGCATTAATCAGAGGGTAATGACTTATACACAGCTGCTGGACATTATAAACCGGTATAAACTCTACCAGGATCTCAGGGAAAAGAGGACAACCGAAGAAATCGTTGAAAAGATGAGCGAGGACATCCTTTTTGAGCCCATCAGTGTTGAAGCTATTGATCGTCGAACCGGAAGACCTACTACAGCCACCATTGCCTTTACACTTGCCTACGAAGGGAAGCATCCCCAGACAGTACAGCAGGTCACAAACGTGCTTACGTCTCTATTTCTCAGAGAGAACCTTGAGGTTCGGGAACGTCAGACCAAGGAAACATCAAAGTTCATTGAGGCAGAAATGGGCAAGGTCCAAGTCGATTTAGACAAGGTGGAAAGAGCAATTGCTCAATTCAAGGAGAAGCATATAAATGAACTTCCCAGCCTCCTTCAGCTAAACCTGCAGAGCCTGCAGAATGTGCAAACCAGCATCGAGAGGTTGAACGAACAGCTTCTTGGTCTGAAGCAGAAAAAGGAGTACCTGGGGTCGCAACTCGCTGATGTCCAGCCTAATTTGGGGCAGGAGCGAAGGTCACGACTGGAGGAGTTGAAGCTACAGCTTGCCTATCTCAAGAGCCGGTTTTCCGATGAATATCCCGACGTGATTAAGGCCAAGGCCGAGATTGCTGAAATTGAAAACAAAGTCAGTACATGGGACAACTTATCCGAGTCCCCTGATAATAAACCTGACAATCCAGCCTATATTACTTTGGCCGCACAACTGGCCGGCAGCAAAGTGGATATTGATTCTGTTAATCGGCAAATCGAGAATTTCGATAAAATGGCGACCGAATATCGTCGCAGGATTGCAGCCACCCCTGGTGTGGAAGAGGAATACAATAGCCTCATTGTTGAGCAGGTAAATACACAGGCCAAGCATACTGACCTGATGATGAAACTCATGGAGGCAAAGGTGGCGCATGGGCTTGAAACGGAACAAAAAGGAGAGCGCTTCACCCTCATCGAACCGGCAAGACTGCCTGAAAAACCTTACAACCCTAACCGACTGGCCATTCTGTTGATTGGACTTGTCCTTGGAATCGGGCTCGGCAGCGGTACTGCATACCTGAGAGAGGTGAGCGACCAATCGGTCCGAAGCGCCCGTGGTCTCGCCATGGCCACAGGATCGCCGGTTCTGGCCAGCATACCCGATATTGTAACCAAAAGAGATATACTCCGCGCGAGATTAAAGAGGGTTTCGCTGGTTGCCGGAGCGCTGCTGGTGGTCATTGCAGGTTTGGCAGTATTTCATTATATGGTGATGGATCTCAACATATTCTGGGCCAAGGTAGTGCGACGGATGCCCCTTTAATACCTTATTTCTAAACTGGTCCCAACTCTGCTATGCGTGTTAAATAGTGATGTGTGATGCCCTATGGAATAAAGTTCAAATGACAAAATCCAAATGTCAAATCAAATCCAAAACCCCAATGTCAAAACGTTTTCCAAAACGATCAGTTACTTATCTTTTTCGTAACTCAATAAGAGTTCGGGTGGAGTTTATCCGTAAGGATTTTATAAAAGGCTTACGCCTAAACTCCGAAAGGCTATAAAGTCATTATCATTCGTTCAAGGTCTATATCCGGTTTTGAATGCCCGAACTTGAGAAGTTACTCTTTTTCCCATTGTGTATCTTAACCAGTGTAGGCTGCGTTTGAATTAATGGGTGGACATATATTTTAGCATTTGTCATTTGGCATTCATTTGAAATTTGAGCTTTGACCTTTGTTATTCAAATTCATTTTATTTACATATTTGGACCCTTTTAGGCCCTTATTAATAAATTTGTGTTCAAATTGCGCAAAAAGATTTTTGTATAGCCGGGAAAGCCTTTGTTGTGAAGGCCCTCAGATGAATGAACGGCTATTCAACTTTTTACAACCTGTTTGGTTCCGGCATGTCCTGGTTAAGAATTAAAAGATTGAGGGATTTGGAGATTGTGTTTCTTACCTGTGAAATCCTGTCTACTTTATCTAAATAGACGGAGCGAAGCGACTCCTTAACTTCCCCGCTACAAGCGGGATAAATAGGCACTTCAAATTTTAGTTCACTTCCCCGCTGCAAGCGGGATAAATAGGCACTTTTCCGGTTTATCCGGGTTAGGGGTGGTAGTTGCCCCGATTAAAAAAAGGGAAAGAGTAGGAATGCCCGGGATGATTTTATGGGAGTGAGATATGGATATAAAGAAATCGATTGAAAAGGCAAAAAAACTTCGTCTGGAAGTGAAGAACGTACCATCAAGTCAGGCTCCTGAACAGGGAACAGAAAATGGGGATTTGGGATGGGTCTCGCCGGACTATTGCGAATCACGAAGTATCGAACTTAACCTGAAAAAGCTTGGTAAAAACCGGTGTGTATGCATTCTTCCGGATGCGCAGGAGCTTGGCTTTTACAAGGTCCTTCGGACACAGATTCAGCACCGCTGCAAAGAAAAGGGCTGGAATACGATAATGATCACGAGCGCTCTGCCAGGGGAAGGCAAGACCCTCACATCCATCAACCTGGCCCTGACCTTTGCCAAGCAGTTCATACATACAGTCCTCCTGGTTGATTGTGATTTTAAGCGGCAAAATGTTCACAAATATCTGGGTTTTTCGAGTGACAGGGGGCTTACTGACAATCTTGTGGAGGATGTCCCTCTTAAGGACCTCATAATCTGGCCTTGCGTTGAAAAACTGTGTGTCATCTCAGGTGGTAGCCCTGTGCATAACAGTACAGAGCTGCTTAGTTCTCCCAAAATGAAGACCATCATAACCGAGATGAAAAAACGATACCCGGATCGTTATGTGATATTTGATGTTCCACCGGTTTTAGTCTCGGCAGACGCCACTGCTTTTGCTCCGCTGGTTGATTGCATTGTAATGGTGGTCCAGGCGGCAAGCACTTCGATCCAGGATGTCAGGAATGCGCTTGAGATGATCCCCCAGGAAAAGTTTCTGGGTTTTGTATTGAACCGGCAGGCGGGACCGATGAAAGATTATTATAAATACTATTGATGCCCATGTGAAAATTCGTTTTCACATGGATTTAGGAATTAAGGCATTTAGGAATTACGAATTATTTAAGTAGGTTATGATTGCGACAACTTGAATAATCCTGTAAATTTTGATTTTTTTGCGATACCGTCAATCGCCTAGCCCTCTGACCTCCGACTTCTGACCACCGACCTCTGACATCTGTCTTCCCCCGACCTCCGATCTCTGACATCCGACATCTGATTTCTGATATCTGACCTTCTATCCCTTCCCGACCTCAGACCTCTGACATCTGACCTCGGACACCTCGCCTCTGCGGTGAAATACAATCATCAATAGTCAATAGTCATTAGTCAATCTCAAATCCTTCCTCTATCTTCTCTCCGCTATGGTCAGGAGGTTCTGCCGGGCTTTTTTATCCCTGAGCCTCTGCTTCAGCAATGCCCTGTATTTTACCCTTAACTTGGAATACTCGACAAGAAGCTGGTCCGACCTTTTCCTCTCCCTAAGGAGAAGGTCATTCAGTTTGCCGATCAGGTTGGCCTGGAGCCCCTCCACCCTTCTATCGAACTCACCCATCTGCCATTCTGTCTGTACTTGGAGTTTCCGAACACCTGTCTCCAGTATTCTCAGGCGATCAATAAGCCCCGGTTCGCTTATCTCATGGGTCGCTGTCAAAGGATGTGGCTCCTTAACAGCAGGCCCCATTTCAACCTCCAATCCTCCCCTGTCCTGTATGACCTGTTCAATAACAGACCCACCAATGGTTCTAAGGTCGTACCCAAATCCGTAAACCAGGGCAGAGTCACAAATCAGATTTATCGACCTGGGTATGCCGCCGGATTCCCGGCAGATCATATCCACTGCGTCTGTATCAAAAAGATCGGATTTTCCACCAGCCTTTTCCAGCCGGAAGGCAATGTAACGTCCGACCTCCTTTCTGGTAAGGGGCGAGAGGTGAAATTTAACCGCAATGCGCTGGGTAATTGAGATAAAACTTTGGTGCCTGAGCTTTGCCTTGAGTTCAGGCTGCCCAACGAGCATAATCTGCAGGAGAACATGGTCGTCACTCTGGAGATTCGATAGCATCCTGACTTCTTCCATGGATTCATGGGACAGATTTTGGGCTTCGTCAATTATGATGAGGGCGCGCCTGTTCTCCGAGTATTTTTCTATCAGATAGTTGTACAGTATATCCAGGGCATTGACCTTATCGTTCGTCTCTGAAGAGAGCCCGTAGGATCGCAGGATTAGACTGATAAGTTGATCTGCAGAGACATTTGTGTTGAAGATTACGGCTACATCCATATCAGAGCAGAACTGGTTTATGACGTACCGGATTAATGTTGTCTTGCCTGTGCCCACACCCCCGGTGAGGAGGATAAACCCTATATCTTCCATGAGTCCGTATTCAAGATATGTCAGAGCGTTTTGGTGAATGGGGCTCAGATAGAGATAATCGGGATTAGGGACGATGCTAAATGGTCTCTCCTGAAATCCATAATAGTTTTCGTACATTTTCGAATTTTCTCCAAAACAAAGAATTGCTGGAAAAGCATAGGGAAGATATGGTTTTATGTCAAGAGATAAGGCCGCGACTTTCCCTGTATTGACAGTTATCGGCAGTATTGTTAAAATATTAATATAACTACAGAGCTCGTTAAGTGGTTGAATAGTTGAGTAGTTAAGCGGTTAAATTCATGGACATATTTGTTTTTAGTCTCGCCGTGGCGGGAGATATTTACCATTTTGATATTCGTAACCTATTAAAATTAATACAAATAATGTCCAACTCAACCACTTAACCACTCAACTATTTGACTATATCTAAGCTCAGGTCTCGACGAAATATCATTATTTTTCCCGCCGCGGTGGGATACAATTTACGAGACGTTTAACTATGCCCGTCTATGAATATACGGCCCTTGACGGGGCTGGCAAGAATGTGAATGGCATTATTGATGCCGACAGCGCAGTAGCGGCGCGTCAGAAGCTGAGGGGATCCGGAATTTTCCCAGTCCAGGTGAAAAAGACATCTTCCAGGCCCAAAGATGTGTCCTCCAGTTCAGTAACTATCTCCAGTATTTTTCAACGGGTTAAGCCGGGAGAACTTTCTGCCACGACACGTCAACTGTCGATTTTGTTGGGAGCCGGTGTAACACTCGTGGCATCTCTGGACGCCCTGATAGCCCAGATTGACAATCCGGTGCTGAAAAAGATTATGGCCCAGGTGAAAGAATCCGTTAATGAAGGCAAGAGCCTGGCCTTTTCCCTATCCCAGCACCCCAAAATATTTTCACAGATCTACATCAACATGGTACGGGCTGGTGAAGCCTCTGGTTCTCTTGATATGGTTCTGGATCGTCTGGCGGAATTCAGCGAACACCAGGACGCCTTGCGGGGCCGCTTCAAGGCAGCACTGGCCTACCCGGTTTTTATGTTTTTTATTGGAACCATAATCCTTTTCTTCCTTGTGACTTTTATCGTCCCTAATATCACCAAGATTTTCAGTGATATGCATCAGACACTCCCCCTTCCGTCTCTGGTGCTGATTGGAGTAAGCAGTTTTCTCAAGTCCTTCTGGTGGCTTGTCC
Source organism: Desulfobacteraceae bacterium (assembly GCA_030612945.1). Classification (GTDB taxonomy): domain Bacteria; phylum Desulfobacterota; class DSM-4660; order Desulfatiglandales; family Desulfatiglandaceae; genus 4484-190-2. The sequence goes on along the minus strand of JAUWMY010000060.1, from coordinate 661 downwards.
TGCTTGTCCTGGGTGGTTGTGTCATATTGATAAAAAAGTTGATAAAAACTCCAAAGGGCAATCATATATGGGATGAAATCAAGCTTCGTACCCCTGTTATTGGGGCCATCTACATGAAAATGGCCATGGCACGATTCGGAAGGACGCTCGGCAGTCTGCTTCGAAGTGGAGTTCCGCCCTTGTCGGCCCTCCAAATCGTCCGGAACATTGTCAATAATACGCTTCTTGCCGAGGCAATTGATAATGCCATGGAAGAAATAGAGGCGGGCGCGAGTCTTGCCACGTCCCTTACCCAAAGCCGCTGGTTCCCCCCCATTGTAATACAAATGATATCTGTAGGCGAGCAGAGCGGTGAACTGGAGAATATGCTTGACAAGGTCGCAGACGTGTATGAGAGGGAGACGGAATCTAAGATTATGGCCATGACCTCAATGCTGGAACCGGTTATGATTTTGGTGATGGGAGTTGTCGTAGGATTTATTGTTATCTCTATCCTGCTTCCGATATTTGAGATGAACCAGATGATACGTTGATTAAAAAAAGTGACTAAAGTGCCTATTTATCCCGCTTGCAGCGGGGAAGTGATCTAAAGTGACTAAAGTGACTATTTATCCCGCTTGCAGCGGGGAAGTGAACTAATTTGACTAAAAGGAGTGTCTCA
>JAUWMY010000531.1 GCA_030612945.1 Desulfobacteraceae bacterium | reverse complement strand
TTCATTGTTCTCTTTAAGCCAATTTGAGGCATTAAGGGAATGTTTTTCTTTGACATAGAGTTTTACGATCATACTGGTATCGACGTAGATCACTTAGAATCTATCCTCCCTGCCTTCAATAACTATTTCGCTTACCGGTTTACCCTTTAGTTCAACGGCTTCATGATAGAAATCAGGCCACTCAATTTTATTTTTCGGGCCTAACGATATTATCCTGGCTACCGGTTTACCTCTTTTTGTAATGGTTATTTCTTCACCATTATCAATGTTTCTAAGAACCGAGGCAAAGTTTTTCTGGATTTCTCCAACTGTTGCAGTCTTCATGTTTCTCCCTTTCCCTTATGCTTACGTATATTATATGCGTAAAAAACAATATGTCAATATTAATCTCGAAATTAAAGTTTGCAATTTCATGACCTGTGCGGTTAGATTCAATTCCGCCCTGGCGGGGTAAATTTCACCCTGGACTTCAGTGCAAAACCGTTTTGCATTTTGAACCTTGAATCCCGCTTTCAGGCCCGCTTTTAGCGGGAAACCTGTGAACGTTTACAGAGAGAAATCGAACTACACCATGCTTGAGCTGACAGGCATTCTTTTTTTCGCATTTGTTATTGACCTTTTTATCGGGGACCCTGTCTACCGGCTCCACCCCGTAAGGATTGTCGGAAATGGTATCTCTATTGTGGAGAAGGTCTTGAGGAAGTTTGGGTGGAGCGGCAGGGAAGGGGGGGTAATTTTAGTATTAGTCCTTGAAATCGCGTCTCTATCAGTTTACCTCGCGGTGAGCCTTGCACTTCACCGTGTTTATTTGCCGCTCGGTCTTTGCTTCGATCTTTACATCTGCTATTCACTCCTTGCCCTTGGAGACCTGTTCAGGCATATTAAACCGGTGATCCGTTCCCTGAAAGCCGGTAATTTACCTGAAGCCAGGAAAACTGTTGGCATGGTATTGGGCCGTGATGCGCACTACCTGGATGAGAACGGGGTGAGCAGAGGAGCAGTGGAAACCCTGGCGGAGAACTTTGTCGATGGATTCCTTTCGCCGGTTTTCTGGTATGTTGCAGGAGGTGTTCTTGCCTTCCTGCTTGGTTTATCCCCGATCATTGCGGCTTTGAGTTTTGTGCTGGTATTCAAGATTGCAAACACCTTAGACTCCATGGTGGGATATAAAAACCCTGAATATCTTTATTTTGGATGGGCAGGGGCAAGGCTCGACGACATCCTTAACTTCATCCCGGCACGCCTGTCCCTTGGCATCCTGTTTGCCGGAGCATGGATCAGTAGGCTCCACCCATTAGACGGCATAAGGGTAGCCTTAAGAGATAGAATGAAACATGATTCACCCAATGCCGCCCATGCAGAGAGTTTTGTTGCGGGGGCCCTCCATATTCGTCTTAACGGACCGATCAGATATCCTGACGGGCTTAAAAATAAGCCGTGGCTGGGTGATGGAAGCCCTGATGTGGGGCCAATGCATATCCGCAGGACAGCCCTTCTTGTCAGGTGTTCTGCCTGGATTGCAATGGTTGTGTCGGTATCAATCTTGCTTTTAATGGTGTAAATGCAGGTGAAGTGGTAATTGCATTTTTTGAAAAAGTAAAAGTTGGAAAGGAGGCCCATGTTCAAGAAGAAATTTGAACAAGGATGTATGCTGGTTTTAGGCGGGGCCAAAAGTGGGAAAAGTAGTTTTGCACTAAATGCGTGCAATTCGTTAGACAGGGAACGGATTTTTCTGGCCACGGCCCAGGCCCTTGACCAGGAAATGGAAGAACGTATCAGGCGTCATCAGGCGGAACGTGGCAGTGGCTGGCGTACAATAGAGGAACCTCTTAAAGTAGCTGAAACGATTGGCTCTCTGGACAGAGAAGACACGGTCATATTGCTTGACTGCTTAACCCTCTGGCTCAACAATCTGTACATGGAACATGGGGAGGACCAGGAAGCAATCGATAAAGCCATAGAAGACCTGGCGCGACAATTGGCGGAAATTCGCGGAGCTGTAGTTGTTGTGAGTAACGAGGTGGGAATGGGGATTGTTCCGGATAATCAATTGTCCCGCACGTATCGGGACACCGCAGGTTATATGAATCAGCGCATTGCACGTCTGGCAGTAAAAGTGGTCGCAGTTTTGGCCGGCCTTCCTCTGGTGCTGAAAGATGCATGAGCGGTAATGG
>JAUWMY010000089.1 GCA_030612945.1 Desulfobacteraceae bacterium | reverse complement strand
AGTCACAAAGGACCAAAAAACTTGTGATTTTCTCGCATGCCTCAGCATCCAGGGCCCCTGCAAGGAACATGGTGTTGTTACCAACGATACCAACGGTACGGCCGTCAATCCTTGCCAGGGTAGTCACGGCCGCACGTCCGAAATTTTTCTTCAGTTCAAAAAATTCACCGCCGTCGACGATGCATTTCACTATTTTTCTTATATCGTAAGCTCGCCTTCTGTCCTCCGGCAGGTAATTGAGGATGTTGCCCATTTTTTCGCCTGAGCCCTTAGGGACTTCAACACTGGGTGGAGCCTGCGTTGCATTTGTAGGCAGATAGGAAAGAAATTTTTTGGCAATATCCATGCATTCCTCATCTGTCTCCCCGACCATGTCTATCAGGCCGGTAAGCTCATCGTGTACGCGCCATCCTCCCAGTTCCTCTTCAGGGGTGTCCTCGCCCGTGGCTAGAGTCGTTACCTTTGGACTGGACACGGCCATCACGGCTCCCTTTTTCATGACCGTGAAATCCGACATACAGCTAAACCATGTTGGGCTGCCATAACATGGGCCCAGAAGACAAGAGCCCCATGGCGCTTCTCTTAAGCGCTGGTATTGGGTCGGATGCTGTGCATAAGCCACCATACCGCGCGCACCCATGTAATCCGGCATCCGAGCCCCGCCTGCCTCACTCAAAAAAACCACTGGTATACCACTTCTGTCGGCAATGCGCTTGATATAGCCGATTTTTTTTCCGTTAACCACGCCGCTTGAAGCGCCTTTAACAGTCAGGTCATTGGCTACCGCTGCCGCCGGCCGTCCATCGATTTTGCCAAAGCCCGCTATTTTCCCGTCGCATGGCGCCTTATCCGCCACATTTGGCTGGTCGGAGTGGGCGAACAGGCCAATCTCCTGCCATGTACCTTCATCCAACAGATAATCGACCCGCTCACGAGCATTTAGCTTGCCTGCCGCCTTATACGCGGCCAGCTTCTTTTCGCCTCCCATGGCAAGGACCGCCTGACGTTTGTCATGGAATTTTTTCATTAACGCGTCAAAACTCATCTTATTTCCTCCTAATATATGGTGATGTCAGCACTGTCTGTTGCAAACCAAAGTTTGGAAAAACCATCAGGTCCGTTCACCTTGTTTAACGATGGTTATCATCAAAACATCAACCACCTACCGATCCGAGTTAGGTGCCTGACGAGTACTTGCTACATTCATCAAAGAACCCATGTTTTATATTTTTCGAGGCAGTCTCGAGCATTCTTCATATTTATTCTCTTCTTTTGTTCAGCCTTTTCGGGATTGCCTTCAATAATGGCTTTAAGCACCGCACGATGTTCCTTTATGGCCTGTTGCATTCGTTCCGGTAAAATGACTATTCTCCGTTGAACGATCCGTATTTTTGCATAAATGGGAATTATCAGTTTACACAACTCCTCGCTCTGGGCTGCCGTTACCATGCGCTCACGGAAATAGGCAACAAAATCCAGGTATTTCTCAAAATCCAGGTTCTTGACTATCTGTTCGAACGGTTCGCCGAACTCCTTTTCAAGATCTCGCCAATCGCTGGGTTTGCTTTTTTGAGCGGCCAGCCGAGCAGCCAATCCCTCCAGGACTTCTCGAATTTCCATGATTTCCAGAAGAGCCCGGGAGTCGATTCTCCGCACCATAGTTCCTTTGTTCCGGAGCTTTTCGACCAACCCATAGCTTTCCAGTTCGCCCAGAATTTCCCTTAACATCGGTCGGCTCACGCCAAACTCTTGCGCCAGATCTTGTTCTATCAGCTTCACTCCCTGTGGGTAGTGTCCATCAACGATCCGGTCCCTCAAAACGGCGAAAACACTGGTCCGCTTGTTTTGCTTCACTTTTTTCTTCCCCATAAACGCTCCTAAATTCTCCCATAATCAAAAAGTAGACAATTATGTCTACACAATAATCATCTTAGTAAACAATATAATTGAAGACAAATTTGTTTGTCAAGTTTTTTCAATTTCATTAATTTTTTTGTCCCGATGGAAGCGATGATCTTCAGCCTTCTGACCATCATTTCACTAAAAAAGGGGTACGGAATTATGGCCAGGACTCCCTGTTTTTCTAATGCTTACCCCACCCAATGGTCTTTAGCATTTCGAAATAACGAAGTTTTTAATCGGCCAGGTGAACAAATTACCAACATGGACATAATCAATATTATAAGCGCCAAATCCCAAGCCGAACCGAGCAGGAACGTTTCCACACTGGCAGATGCGGAGAGAGAGCATATCGAGCAAGCCTTGATCAAATGCAGAGGAGTCGTGAGCGGTCGAAACGGCGCTGCTCAGCTTCTGGCCCTGCCTCGTTCTACCCTCCAATACCGTCTAAAAAAATACGGTCTCGACCCCAAGGGTTTTGTTTCAAAATAGAACTCACGAAATACATATATTTTCTGTTGACATACACCGTATTTCGACGTATTATGATGTCATACATATATTTTAATTTGGAGGTAATAATGGCGAGTGTTCAAAAAAGCATGAGGATTCCCAAAGAACTGGTGGAAGAAATTCAAGATATGGCCCAGAAGTCGGGAAAAGATTTCTCCACCATAACGAAGAACTTGCTTGAAGAGGCGATTAAGATGCATCGCTGTCCGGGTATCGCTTTTGCGGAAGGTGTTAGTGCCCGAAGGGCTCGAGTTGCTGGCACTGGAATAGAGGTTTGGGAAGTTATTGCTAATTACAATAGTGTTGGTCAAGACCTTGAACGTCTGAGTACAATCTACCACTGGCTCACTGAATTGCAAATCAGGGCTGCCCTGGCCTATTACAGGACATATTCCAAGGAGATTGACGATCTTATAACTCAAAATGAAAACTGGACCCAGGAAAGCGTTCAGAGGAGATATCCCTTTCTTGCAGCAAGTAGAGAATGAAATATTACCTTGATGAAGATATAAGCCCGAAGATTGCGAAGATATTGAGAAAATATCAAGTTGATGCTGTTAGTACTCATGAGGTGGGCATGAACCAGGCTCTGGATAGAGAACAACTAGAATATGCGGCCACGGAAGGAAGGTCTATTGTAACACGAAATCGGAATGACTTTATCCGCCTTACGATTCAATTCTTTAACGAGCTCCGACCTCACCATGGAGTGCTTATCATCCCTTACACCATCCCTGGAGACAAGTTTTCCGTTATCGCCGGGGCTCTTAAGAAATATGCTAACAGACATCCATCAGGGATGAAACCTTATACAATCGATTTTCTTGAACTCTAATATATGGAGGTATTGATATGCCTAAGAACATATTAATTGTGGATGATGATCCGGATGTGATTTTATTCCTATCCACAGTCGTAAAAGACCATGGATATATTACTGTAGATGCCTCCAATGGCCGGGAGGGCCTTGAAAGGGCGAAATCAGATCATCCCGACCTTATCCTTCTTGACCTGATGATGCCCCAGAAAAGCGGTATCGCCCTTCTCTCTGACCTTAAAAGGGATGATGCGCTAAAAGAGATCCCGGTGATTATGGTAACCGGTGTATCCAGTGAGACCGGTATTGATCTGGAGGCCTTTTTTAAAAAAGGCGCAACTGGGGACCCGGAGCGCAACGCCCTGAAGCCTGAGGGCTATATTGAAAAGCCTGTGGACCCGCAAAAGCTCCTGAAACTGGTTAAAAAGGCGTTAAGCTGATGAAAACGTAACGGTCCAGCTATCTTTAGACAGGATAAACAGGAATGACAGGATAATTGTCCTCATCTTGTTGATCCTTTCTGTAAAATCCCTTACTATGATAGTGAAACTGGTCACACGATATTTTGCCTTTTATAGGGCTAATAGAGAGCTCAAAGTTATAATAATGTGTGCATGCGGAATTGAGAGGATCGCTTAAAATATCCATGTGGGAGGGGCTTGATGAGAAGAATAAGATCGCTTATCCTTCTCATCAAGCCCCTCCCACATTGGTTCCGATAAATCATTATCGGAACCGCTTTATGCGGTGTTTTAAGCTATCATCAGAGTTTATATTCTCCAAATCAGTGAGAGAACGCGTGAGATTATTGCTTCTTTCAGGTTGTGATAGATGGTTTTGATTAACAGGATTGATATCATGTTTATCCTGTAATCCTGTCAATTATTTTTCCCCGGTGAAGACTATATACATGAAAAAATACAATGTCGCTATCATAGGAGCCGGTCCGGGTTGCCTGGCCATTATGGACATGATATCCAGGGACCAGCTTCGGCAGCTTCAAATGCACATTGTGGGTATTGCGGATACTAACCTGCAAGCCCCTGGCCTCAGGCAAGCCCAAGCCCTGAATATATTCACCACATCTAACTACAAAGATCTTTTTAACATCCCGGATTTGGATTTGATTATCGAACTTACCGGTGATCCGGATTTCAGTCAAACAATTCAGCATGAAAAACCGGCCCATGTGCATTTGATGGACCACATCGTGGCCAGGCTGTTTTGGGACGTTAGCCACCTGGAGTACGAAAAGTTGCACGTTGAAAAAGAGATTGAAGAACAAAGCCAGGAGTTGGAGGCATCCGAAGAAGAGGCGCGCAGGCAAAAGAGGACGGCTGAAGGAATTATCTATGGCTCTCCAACCCCCATGTTTGTAATCGATAAAAATCATAAGATTATCTATTGGAACAAGGCGTGCGAAAAATTGACAGGGTTTAGCCGCAAGAAGATGATTGGAACCAATAGGCAATGGGAGCCTTTTTATCGTCGCAAGAGACCCCTTTTGGCTGACGTAATTATTGATAATGACTCAGAGCAAATCAAGAAAATAACCAGGAAAATGGGGTTACACAGATCACCAGTTGTAGAAGAGGGCTATGAGGTGGAGTATTTTGTTCCCCATCTTGGTGAAGACGGCACCCACTTATATATCAACGCCGCGCCCATCAAAGATGATGCAGGGAACATACAGGGGGCTATCATTACTTATCAGGACTTCTCGGAACGGGTTAAGATGACACAGCATCTAAAGGCTTCCGAAGAGGAGACACGCAAGCAGAAAAGAACCGCCGAAGGAATTATTTATGGCTCACCGATCCCCATGTTCGTGCTCGACAAAAATCATAAAATCACTTACTGGAACAGGGCAGTTGAAAGACTGACAGGCTTTCGCAGTGAAGAGATGATTGGAACCGATAGACAATGGGAGCCCTTTTACCCCCATAAGAGGCCCATTCTCGCTGACTTTCTCATTAATGACGATCTGGAACCAAATAAGAAACTGTACAAAGGCATGCATCTCCGCAAATCGCCCATGGTAGAAGGTGCTTATGAGGCCGAGCACTTTTTCCCGCACCTCGGTGAAAAAGGCACTCATCTTTATTTCAACACAGCGCCCATCAAAGACGATTCAGGAAACATACAGGGTGCTGTAATTACGTATCAGGACTTCTCGGAACGGGTAAAAATGATCCAGGAGATCGAACGACGTGAGATTTTTGTGCAAAACCTCATTCAAAACTCCATTGACGGCATCATTGCCACCGAAGCTAAAGGAAAAATCGTGATTTTCAATCGAGGGGCAGCAGAAATCCTGGGATATGCCCCGGAGGAAATAATAGGACAAAAAAGCTATCTGAAAATCCTTTCTGAGGAAACTGGCATAGCCATCAGGGATGCCTTTTACGGGGAAGAGTATGGTCCTCCTGGTAAAATCATTAATATGGAAGCGCAGTTTCTTAATAAGGCAAACGAGACCATCCCATTAAGGCTATCAGGAACCCTACTCTACGAAGAGGAAAAAGAAGTAGGAAGTGTTGTGTTCATCCAGGACTTAAGGGAAATTCACAGACTTCAGAGAGAAAAAGAACACGCGGAACGCATGGCCGCCATCGGCCGTACCGTCGCTGGCGTAGCCCATTATATCAAGAATATCCTTAACGGGCTTCAAGGTGGGGCATATGTCATTAACTCGGCCATGGGAAAGAAAGACCATGAACTGGTTCAAAAGGGCTGGGGTATGGTCGAGAAGAACATTGACCAGATAAGCAGTATTGTCACGGACATGCTCATTTATTCCAGTGAAAGGAAACCTATTTACGACCTGGTGAATCCCAATGAGGGGGTTGCCGAGGTCTTGGAGCTGATGTGGGAAAGGGCCAAACTATCAGGTGCCGTTTTTGTCCGGAAGCTCGATCCAGAATTAACCCCGGTGGCCATGGACAAAACCGCCATACACAACTGCCTTTTGAATCTCATCGGCAATGCCATTGACGCCTGCACCCTGGGGGGAATAATGGACGGTAAGGGCGTTGTGACAGTAGAAACGGACAAACCGTCTGGCTGGGGTGTGAGATTCAGGATCACAGATAACGGGATCGGTATGGATGAAGACGCCAAGAAAAAACTGTTTACCGAATTTTTCACCACCAAAGGGTATAAAGGGTCAGGATTGGGCCTGCCTGTGACCCAAAAAATTGTGAAAGAGCATGGAGGGAGGCTGACCTTCAGATCCGAGGTTGGTCATGGAACGTCATTTAGCCTGATGCTGCCGGAGAAAGTAGGCTTTCAGGGGGAGTAGTCATTCTGTTCTTTATTGCCTTTTTGTTTCTCACCGGAGAGACGCTAAGGACGCAGAGATAAAATATTTTCCCTTTGCCGTTGAGTTGCCCCGCAGAATCTGACGGGATTAAGAAACGGCAAAGGGAAATGGATTTGTCACATACGGTTAGTTAGCTGGTCCGGTGAATTTACTCGCTACCCAGCCTTCTTTTCCGGAGGCTGTCCGCACCCGGATCCACCCTTCGCTCCGTTCAAGGACCGTGAGGCGGTCTCCCCCTCGAATTCCCAGGACAATACCGTATTTAGTCCCGGGGCCGGTTCGGACGTTCAATGAGGTGGGTTTTACTATCACCGTCTCTCCGCCAACGCTCGGTGAGGGCGAGGCAGGGGCTGTGGAAGCCGCAGGGGCAGGAGCATTTCCGCCATGATGATAATAAGTCTGCGGCGTTTTTGACACGACAAATTGAACTGCTTCCTTTATGCATATACGAAGGGCCTTCTCTGTGGGCGTGTTTTTCCAGCCCCCCAGCCCTCCAGCCAATGCACCGCTGCCACCCCATCCGGCGACAAGCCCGCCGAGGTTTACGTCCGTGGCCTCTCCTTCAACGCTGGTAGCAGCAACGATACGGGACGTCCTGGTATCGATTATCCGTAAATCAATGGCCATATGGGCCTTCTTAAAGCCTCCCATTATCCCGCCCAATATGCCTTTGCCAAATCCGCCTATACCGCCCCCGGCTCCAGATGCTGCGCCCTCAAATTCGGTTACGGCCCCAACCACAAGGAGCTCGGCCCCTTCTATCTCGCCGATAGGTGCAGCCGTATCCTGGCGAACGCGGCCAGACGCGCCAAAGTCCTGCTCTTTAAGCACATCGCCCACGGTTTGCCTTTCCAGAACAATAAATCTGTTGGTGTTAAAAAGAGCGGTGACCAGTTGGTCGGCCATGCCGTCTCCGATCCTGCCTGAATACCATCCTTTACCGGTTTTGTCCTTGAAGCGGGACACGGCGATCCTTGCCTTGGGACCGTTGTAGGCCACGGCCTGGGCTTCGTCCATGGTAGGCCCGCCCTGACCTGAGGTAACCGTGGTCTTTGTACCAGGCGTAACGCAACCAACGGTCATAGTAAGAAATAGAAAGACAGCACAACAGACAGCAAAGCATTTTCCAAGATTCATAGTAACTACCTCCATCTCATTGAGAAAATAAATCCTAAGATATTAAATTATGAACAAATTTATTAATTTTACCAAATCTATGCTGCTTTGTAAAGTGGGGTGATCGAATTTTTGCACAACTTACAGTTGTTTGAATATTTATAAAATTTGCTGTCTTGTAGCTATCATATCGGCGGCTAATCGTGAAAACTTAAATGAAAACCCCTTGCACCTGTTTACCCCCTAAGCCCCTTAGTCTGAAGTTGGGTAAAGAGTAAACGAAACCCAACGTATTTTGGTCTGAAAAAACCCTTGACATGTTGAAATAATATTTAATAATCTGCAACAAGTTTAACGGAGATTTAGATATGCTTGAGAAAAAAATTGCAGATAAAATCCGGCAGATAAGGAAAAGCAAGGGACTGACCCTGGCCCAATTTGGTGAAATTGTTGGTCTTTCAAAGGGATTGCTCTCCAGGATTGAAAACAATCAAGTCTCTCCGCCAATTGGTACCCTGTCCAAGATTTCTCAGGGATTAGAAGTACCAATAGCCACATTTTTTGAAGAAGCAGAAGAGAAACAAAAAAGATTCACTGTCACAAAAAAGAATGAGCGAAAACAAGTGGTAAGGCACGGTACAAAGATCGGTTTCACCTATTATTCGCTCAAACATATGAAACCACCTTATGCGATGCATGGCTTTATCATGAAAACTCCTCCATATAAAAAACAGCCAAAAGTTCTCTTTGACCACCCCGGAGAGGAATTAGTTTTTGTACTAAAGGGTGAAATGGAGTTTGTTTATGGCAAAGAGAAGATAAAGCTTAATGCGGGAGA
>JAUWMY010000258.1 GCA_030612945.1 Desulfobacteraceae bacterium | reverse complement strand
ACGATATTCTTCGAAATTATCAAGCCAGCTTGACCCGGCCCTGGGGCAAAACTGGAGAAATTCCATAAATTCCACAAATCTATCCAGGGTGGACGCGCTGACAGCATGCTCCATTTTGCAGGCTTCTTCGTCTGCTTTTCTGTGATTGATATTTAAGATAGTGGTCAAAAAACCGAGTAGGACTTTATGCCTTCGATCTATTTCTTTGCCAACACGATGCCCCTTTCTTGTCAACTCAATATACTCATATTTTTGATAGTCGACGAATCCTCTATCGCCAAGGGTATTGAGCATACTGGTCACTGTGGGCATCTTTACATTTAGCCTTTTGGCAATATCCTTGACCCGAATCGCTCTTTTTTCCCTGCCCAGATTAAAAATAGCCTCTAAATAATCCTCCATGGCTGGAGTGAGTGGCTTCTGAGGGGTACTATTTGCCCGTTCATTTTTCATACAAAACCTTTTCTAATTGTTCTAACTATGTTCTAAGTCCCTAATTATAACCAGAAAAGACTGAGTGTCAAGGCTTTTTCTATTTTCTGCCTGTTTTATTGTCACATTTCGAACAAGTGCTGACGTCATCGCAAAACACACTCTTCTCCGCAACCCTTCATACTGTGGTTGAAGTAAGTCGCCCGCATTCATGACCGTGCTTCCATCGCTTAAGGCGTCAGTGATACAACCTCCTTTTTGGTCCCCTCAGTAAGCTGAGAGAAATTGCTCGACTCGCTATTGGTGAACCCGTTGCCTCCCAACTTTGAGGTAGGATCAGGGAGGGGTTGATAAAATGGGTCACACAACTCATTTTAACCCGTCCAATTTGAGCCTTTATACCTGCCCATGTACATGTCTTGGAACTTAATTTCCCATAATAATCAAATAGTTAATGAATTCAAAGAGCCAACATTTTGATGCGGCATAGATTTTGCCTTTCAATCCACCATCATAAAGATATGAACCAAAAGCAAGAACCGTAAAATCGCTATCTGTGTCAAGCACCTAAAGGTTTCCAAGAGGCATGGGGGCTCACTACCGGCGCAGCAGTGTGGTGATCGCGGTCATTGATTAAGAGGTGGACTACAACAGTTGTGTGAGTCGCAAAAACCAGCTTCCACTGGCCTGTGCGTCAGGAGATGGAACATGGGAGTTCAAAAGAAAAAGAGCACCCCGCTTTTTTTGATCCTCTCCCTTTTAACTCTCTTTCTTGTCCCTTGCTCCTACAGCTCGGAGCCTCTCCCCTGCCCTTCCGTTATAGATATCGCAACCTTTGAGGCTACGAAACGATTCGGAAACCAATCCACTGCCCATTTTATAAATACCTTTTATGATCTAAAAGGGTCTCCAGCGGTTCATCTTTTCCTCGTCACGAAGGGCCAAGAGTCGATCCCGGAAGATTTGGACAAATGCATAGAAGGCGGCAGAAGACTCCTTGAAGAGGGGGAATCTCTGATCCGGACGGGAAAACCCGAGGAGGGACAAAGGCTCATCGCCAGCGGCAAAACCCTCCTCCTTCAGGAGGACCGCTACGGCGCGCTGCTTGTTTCTGCAAGGCAGGGGGGACCCTCTCTGATAGCCTTCCATCATGGCCTTCCTATATATCTCACGGCCAGGAAAGAAATTGATGAAAGGGTGACCCCTCTCGGGGTTCTCTATTTTTCTCCTCTTGAGTACTATTTTGAATTTGAAATCGAGGATCAGAAGACCCTTGTAAATGCTTTTTCTCTTAAGTTCCTCTCCAGGGCGGAGTTGGAAAAAGATCTCAGATCCTCTTCCCTCACATATCTTGAAGAGCAGGATGGAGACGTTTCTGATCTCACCCAATCAGATCTTTATGACATAGAGGGAGGGGATCACACAGGAGCCGGTCCACTCGGTCAGACTTCCGACTCCCAGTTCATCCCTGGTGTCCCCGATTACCATCACCCTGCCGGGTTTCCCGATAGTTGCGGGCCCACGGCCGGGGCGTGCCTTCTTGGGTATTGGGACGGCCAGGGCTTTGATGATCTTTTGCAAGGACCGGGGAATTATGACAATGTCACAGGCCTGATTGAAGAACTGTGCGGCACCATGGACTGGAGCCCCTCTTCCGGAGTCTACTACTCTCAGATCCCTGTAGGCCTTCGGCACGTCATCGATGACCGCGGATATGAAATCGGTATAAGTAGCCTTTACGGAATTGATTCTCTCGACATTGTAAGGCAGGAGATTATTGAAGGGCGGCCTTTTATTTATGGCAGCCAAGAAAACCCTTGGGGAACTCCTCATTACGTGGTAGTCGTTGGCTACCAGGAGAACTTCATTATTGTTCACGACAACTGGCAGTCCACACCTGTTGACTATTTTGTCAATTGGGCTGCCCTGGAGCACAGTGACGACATGATGACCACTCTCGTCCCTGAAGGGGAGGTAGGTCCCGCAAATGAGCCTCTGCCATCTGACCGTGGAGGCGGTAGTGGAGGTTGCTTTGTTGCAACAGCCATTCATCGATAGAGAGTGAAAAATTTTTACCCCACCTCGCAGAGCCGTTTTGCCCCTGCCATTGCTATACGAATGGTCAAATAAGGGGTCACATTAATGGATGACCCTATTGCACATTGCTTTTACAAACCTGCTTTTTCAGCCAAGCTATGGACAACGCTCTTTTAGCTTATCATAAACCATTCGGTGCAAAGGAATATCAACCCCTAATTCCTCACCACACCTCACAACATAGCACGAAAAGGCTCTCATAATTGGCTTCTGATGCAGCCTGACAGTCTCTTTGCCGCCTCAACCAGTTGTTCTTTTGATGGGTATGAAAAATTGATTCTCATATGATTTGTAGCTGGGTTATCAGCGTAGAATGCAGAGCCCGGAATAAAAGCGACTTTGAATTTTATTGCTTCATGGAACAGACTCAAGGTATCGATTTTCTTCGGCACGGACACCCACAAGAAAAGCCCACCCTCCGGTTTCGTCCAGGTGACTCCCGCTTCACCCGGAAAATTAGTTTCCATGGTTTCCAGAAACGCTTCAAGTTTTTCCTGATAGTAGGATCTGCAGTTTTCAATATGAGCTTCCCAGTCCATTTCTTTCAGAAACGCTGTGCACATGTCCTGATTATACTTTGGCGTGTTTAGAACATTTCCTTCCTTTATATTTGTCATCTTTTCAATCACGTCTTTCGGGCCAATGTTAAACCCGACTCGCATTCCAGGGCAGAATAGCTTTGAAAAAGTATACACCCCAATGACATTGCCGCCATCCCGTGCTTGATCGAGGCTGAAAATAGATGGAATTGTCGTCCCGTAATACCTTAGAACGCGGTAAGGACTGTCTTCTACGATCGGAATATCATATTGATAACTTAGATCTAAGAGCCCTTCCCTTTTCTTTAGACTCATTGTTATTCCGGTAGGATTTTGAAAATCCGGCACCACATAAATAAATTTCGGGGTTCTGTGTTTTTTCCTTAGATCCTCAATCTTTTGACGAAAACCACCGACATCTGAACCATCTTCTCTAATATCGACACCGGCAAATTTCGGACGTTCCATTTGAAAAGCAACAATGGCACCCGCAAACGTGGGCCGATCAACCAAAACTACATCATCCGGATTGAGGAAAAGACGCCCCGTTAAATCCAGTCCCTGCTGACCGGATGAAGTAATGACAATATTATCTTTTGAAATCTTGATGCCATCTCGTGCAAGGAACTCAATAATCGCTTCAATCAGACTGGTTTCACCAGCGGTGGCGCTATATTGCATAATCCTTTCAATATCCTCGTTTAAGCGGCTCTGTGAGGCGAGCCGCATTTCATTTTTTAAGAATATTTCAGGAGATGGCAAACCGCCAGCCAGAGAGATGATTCCTGGATCATTGAGTAACGCGAAAAGTTTACCAATGGAATAACCACCATAGTCCCTAATGTCATCCGCGAACTGGGAATGCCAATCTCGCTTCATAAGCTGCTACCTCAAGATAATTGATATATAACTTAAACTGTCTGATTTAAGTTAAAATAATGTGTTCTTAGAAGTCAAGGACAAACGGTTTTCAGGTGCAGGAATCATTCAAAAAAACCCAAGCATGTGATCGATTAAATAGAGTACCCTGATATGGTAGGTAGGGAGCCTAACCGGAAGTTGGCTTTTCGTTCTTTTTCGAATGACATAACTGGAATGGAATAAAGGGTTTCTGCTTCAAGATTCCCAAATTAATCATTACTTTTTGGCGATCAAGATTTTAAAGGTTTCTTGCAACAAGATTATCCCTGTAGAGAATTAACTCTATTGAATACTTTATTTGATGGATTCGTAAAAAGCTGGTTTATGCCGCAAGCGGCATCCTATGAGCAACGAACTTGATTAAGAGCAAGTAATACTTAAAAATCATGTAATTGCTGGTAGTTACTTGATAGCAGCAATGTATCAATAAAAACGACTTCGTTGGAAGTCAAAATTTACAGGATTCTCCAATTCAATATTCTCACAACAAGCTTAAATAATTCGTAATTCCTGAATTCCTAAATTCTTAAATCCATGTAAAAAGGACTTTTTACATGGGCATCTTATTTGGCAATCATAACTATTTTGCATTTAGGAGGTTCAGGTAGGATTAAGTCTCCCACCAGCAGCTACACCACTCGTTAACCCTGAACCAGTCCGCTCTTCGCTCATCCGCTGATCTTCGCTCTTCCCAAATCCTCCTCTCGGCCGCTCCGTTCGCGAAGTAACGAAAGTTATCCTCTCTGCTGTACAATTCTCTACGTCTGTCTGTGCCAAAGCGACGATCAACATCAGAGCGATTCTTATCTGTCATGTCTCGCCCT
>JAUWMY010000108.1 GCA_030612945.1 Desulfobacteraceae bacterium | reverse complement strand
ATGGCAACCTGCTCTTTATTTCAGGTCAAATCCCCTTGGATCCCAAAACAGGCAATCTTGTGGAGGGCGACATAGAAGTACAGACCCGGATGGTCTTGGAAAACATCAAAGCCATTCTTGAAGCAGGTGGAATGACAGTTGAAAATATATTAAAATGCACTTGCTTTCTGAAAGATATGGGAGATTTTGAAAAGTTTAATTCAGTCTACAAGACTTATTTTGAGGAGAGTCCGCCTGCGCGGGAATGTGTAGGAGTATCAAGGCTTCCAAAAGACGTATCAGTGGAAGTTTCTGCAATTTGTGGCAGTTAGATAAAAAAGACTAACACAGTAAGGCTTCATCCTTAAGCTCGGCCCCAAACCTCTTAACCACCTCTTCCACGGTGAGGGCCGACTTTTCTTTTCCTTCGATATCAAACTGGACTTTTCCTTCGTGAAGCATAATCATGCGGTTCCCGTATTTAATGGCCTGCTGCATGTTGTGAGTGACCATAACGGTCGTAAGGTTATTTTCCTCGATGATCTTTTGTGTAAGCTCCATAACCCTCTGGGCCGTCTTGGGATCCAGGGCTGCGGTATGCTCATCTAACAGGAGCAGCTTGGGAAGGGATAGGGTTACCATGAGCAAGGTCAGGGATTGCCGCTGGCCGCCGGAGAGAAGACTGACCGTGTCCTTCAACCTGGTTTCCAGCCCGAGATTCAGCATCTTGAGTATTTCCCGGTAGTGATCCCGACGCGCGTTTTTTATCCCCCAGCGAAGACCCCTGATCTGGCCGCGCAGATCGGCCATTGCAAGGTTTTCCTCTATGGTCATGGTCGCGGCCGTTCCCATTAAAGGATCCTGAAAAATCCTGCCGAGGTATTTTGCCCGCCGGTGTTCAGGGAGGCGGGTAACACGGGAATCATCTATAAAAATGTCACCCTCATCAGGTGCACAGGTGCCGGCAGTAAGGTTAAGAACGGTGGTTTTCCCGGCACCGTTGCTGCCGATTATGGTGATAAAATCCCCCTTGCGAATATGAAGGGTGATTCCGTTTATGGCCACCTTTTCGTCTATGGTCCCCTTTGAGAAGATCTTAGTTATGTTCTCTAATCTTACCATGGGTCTCGGACAGCCTCCTAGTACCGTGTTTCACAAGTTCTGTCCATGATTGTGGCAATTTATCATGTAATCAAATCACAGGAACAACCTTAAAATACGAATATCGAAGCACGAAATACGAAACAATATCGAAATGCGAATTTTCAAAATTCTAAACAAACTTCATGATACGCCCATTTCTCGTTTTGGTCATTGATATTTTTGTCATTTGTATTTGTTTCGAGTTTCGATATTCGAATTTTCCCGTCCCCCACAGATGGGTGAAATGTATGAGTCTATACGAATATTTCAGGTTGCCATTTTAAGACACTAAATTTTTGAGACGGGGCGCTAGACTCCTCTCAAATGAAGTTTTCCCTCTTTCTCTTTTCTTAGGGCCGGAATGCCGAGTGCCAATATTACCATCACACCCGTGGCCATCTTCAAGTCTGTAGGGGCCAGTCCCAGTCTGAGGCCAAGGGAGATAATAAATTTGTATATGATTGATCCCACTATTGCTGCGAGAGTCAATCTCTGTACTGTCTTTTTCCCAAATAACGCCTCTCCGATTATTATGGAAGCAAGACCTGCCACTATCATTCCAATCCCCATTCCTACATCAGCGAAGCCCTGATCCTGGGCAACAAGGGCACCTGAGAGGGCCACAAAGCCGTTTGAGATCCCTAATCCCATGACCGTCATACTGTCGGTGTTAACACCAAGAGTACGGATCATTTGCTCATTATCCCCTGTAGCCCGCATAGCAAAACCTATCTGGGTATGTAAAAACATATCCGTAAGAAACTTTGTGAACAATGCCACCAGGAAAAAGAAAGCAATAATGGGAATGAAACGATTGACGTCGAGGTTTTCCAAGGGTGTCAAAAGGGTATTTACGGTGAGTAACTGTATGTTTGACCGCCCCATTATGCGCAGGTTTACTGAATAGAGTATGGTCATCATCAGAATTCCGGCCAGGAGGCTGTTAATCTTTAGTTTTGTATTAAGAAGACCAGTACAGCAACCGGCCAGAAAGCCGCAGATAATGGCCGCAATGATACTGTAGACTGGCGGTACCCCTTCCGTAATGAGGCGGGCGACAACAGCCGCACCAAGAGGAAAGCTACCGTCAACCGTGAGATCGGGGAAGGCCAGGATCCGGAAGGTGATGACTATTCCTAAGGCCACGAGCCCGTAAGCCAGACCCTGTTCCAGTGATATGGGGATAGTCCTAAAAAAACTACTGAGCATTTATTCACCAATTGAAAGAGGGGAGGAATGTCCTCCCCTCGACACCCAATTTCAAGGGCTACTTACCCTTTGCCACATTACCTTGCTCATCCCACAGTTTATCAGCAGCCTTTTTAGCCAAAGTCGGAGGGAGTTTTGCCCCTTGTGCCTTGGCGTGCTTCAGGCTGACCCACAGGCTGTATTCAGTTGCAAGCCCGGCAGGGATATTGCTTGGGTTTTCGCCCTTAAGTATCCTCGCGGCCTTTTTCCCGGCCGTATACCCTATTAAGAAATAGTCTGGTCCGTAAGCCGCAATGGCTCCCCTGGGCACACTGTCCCTGTCACCGGAAAATAGGGGGATGTCGTTCGCATTGCAGATCTTGACAACAGACTCAAAAGCGGAAACAACGGTATTATCAGAGGTGATATGAATGGCATCCACTCGCCCTACCAGGCTCTGGGCAGCCTGCATCACTTCGGCACTGGTGGAAACGTGGGCCTCAATGAGTTTCAGGCCCATCCCTTCTACGGCCTCTTTCATCTCCTTGATGTGGAAAGTGACATTTACATCACCGGGATTATAGATGGTGCCCCATTTCTTTGTGTGTGGGACTATATCCTGGTACATCTTGCACTGTAGGGTGATAGGCCACCTGGCGCTCACTCCGGGGACATGGGTACCGGTCTTACCCATTTTGGGGACAATACCGGTTGCCACAGGGTCAGTAACAGAGGAAAACACAATAGGTATTGTCTTACTCACTTTTACCTGGGCCTGGGCATTGGGCGTGCTGATGGCATGAACAAGGTCAACCTTGTCATCTTCGAATTTCCGGGCAATTATTGCACAGTTAGGCTGATCACCCTGGGCATTCTGTCGATCAATCTTAATGTTCTTGCCCTCAATAAAGCCCTCTTCTGCCAGGGCAGCCGCGAAGCCTTTGGAATCGTTATCAAGGGCTGGATGGGCCACAATCTGGGCTTCACCGATACGGATCATCTTGGCTGAAACCCCGGAACCAAAAACAAGGCCCAAGGCCAAAAAAACCATACCCACAATCATCATCTTTTTCATAATTCTACCTCCTTTTGTTGTTGGTTGATGCCACGAAACCGTCCTGTAACTGTTTATTAATTAACCATTTAACGAGCTTTTTACTGGTAGATCCTGGAGCTAAAGTATTTATAGGCCCTTTCTGTTGGCGTAATGCCTTCTTTATTGGCTGCCTCAAGATTTTCCCGGACACCAGATTTACACACCTTTTCAGTATGGCTCATAATGTTATCCATGCTGGCATTTTCCCTGTGCATGTACTCTTCCATACCGGCGATCACCCCGCCGGTGTTATGCATCCAGCCTACCTGGAACAATATGTCCTGTTCAGCAAGGATCTTTGCAAGCCTGATTTCTTCTTCCTGGTTTGTGGCCTTGAGCTGGTTATTGGCCGCGCCCATTACTATTGAATACTTAAGCCCCCTGATGCTCTCCTCGTCCAGGACACCACCCATGGCGCAGGGGACAAGGATATCTGCATCAGTAGTAAGGACATCCCCGGGATCAATCTCCTTTACATGGTCCGGAAATTGAGCCACTAATTTTTTAACCGGATCCTGCAATATGTCCGTAACGAATATGTTAAGCTCTTCTTTTGAAAGGTATTTTTCAACCAGAGGATACCCAACGGCCCCTAAGCCCTGCACCACGACAGTTTTACCTGCGAGGGCCTCTGTGCCAAATTTGACCTTCGCCGCTTCTTTCAGGGCCAGGTAGACACCGTAGGCGGTGGGACTTCCAGTGGGGCCGATAGGGCTTTCAAAGCCACCGGCAATGTTCACCGAGTACCCTTCTCGCCTCATGACATCTGCCAGACCGGGTGAAAACCCCATGTCAGGGCCGGTGAAAGATCGAGTCCTGTTCAGGGCATAGGCCAGAAAACCTATGGCATGATAGTCGTTTAGATCTACAGGCTCACACTGGACCGTGATTTTACTGCCCCCAAAAGGGATTTGGGCCCCGGCATTTTTAAAAGACATGGCCCGGCTTAAATTGAGGCCGTCAATGATTACGTCTAATTCTTCTTCATCTTTCTCGTGACGGCGTATGCCTCCGCTACGTATGGCATGATAACCGTTATTTATGCCCAGCGTATTACTGTGCATGTTGCTGATAAAATGTATATCTTTTTCCTGATTAAAAAAGCATTCGATACCCTGGTGGTTCCCCTTTTTTATTAAGTCCACGACGTCGTCCAAATACCCTGTCAAGTCGTGTTTCCTGAATAAATCATGGGTTTCCTGGTGCCCAAGATAGGCGGTGCGGGCAGTCAGTGGATGTTCACAGGTGAAATCGCGGCCATATCTTGACCAGTCTGGCCCCTCCTCCCACTCCCTGGCCGCACGAAATGTCACAATACCGGTTTTAAAATGATAATATACCCCCAGGCTGGTAAGGTTTTCCTGCTTTAGAGGGAAAAACAGGCTCTTTCGCATGTGATAGAGGTCCTTTCCCTGATATCAGATCTCGTTAAGTGGTTGTTCTCGTTTGTTTTTGTACACTTTGCATGAAAATTGGACGCTCGTAGAATTTAGGAATTCAGGAATTTAGGAATTGAAATATGAATTTTTTCCTTATCTTAATCCCTCAATCCCTAAATCCACCATTCCTCAATTTGGCTCCATATAGCCATTATGATGAAGATGGTGTCCAAAAATCAGACCTAGTTCTTCGATCAAATAACGAGACCTGAATTATGAGCATAGGGGAAAACCGTCTGGCCTGTCAAGAGAAGATTTGGGGTATCAAAAACATCGATCTTGACAAATTTCTTCTGCATGATAAATTCCATATATAAGACCAACAAAGTTGCATCGTAATCGTTCACGGTTCAAAGTTCAAAGTTCAGGGTTCACGGGTTAAGACCCGGAGACAATGAATAGGACATTTTACGTATCAGATCAATATCTTGGGGCTGAACTCTGTTTGTATCCGCCTGCCATGCAACGAACGCCACGCATAAGCATTTGGTAACCTTGAACGGTGAACGGTGAACCATGAACTCTTACAAAATGCCTTATTTACCCTGACTTTGACGTTCCCCAACCACAAAAGGAGGCGCATATGATGAAGGTCCTTGTAAGTGATCCCCTGTCAGATGTGGGTGTTGAGATATTTAAGGAGACGCCGGGCATTGACGTCGATGTCAACATCGGTCTAAGCCCAGAGGAATTGAAAGGGATTATCGACCGGTATGACGCTTTAGTGATTCGCAGCGCCACCAAGGTAACGGAAGACATCATTGCGGCAGCCCAAAACCTCAGAGTTATTGGCCGCGCAGGAATAGGCCTGGACAACGTGGACATTCCTGCTGCGAGTCAGCGCGGCATTGTGGTGATGAATACGCCTAAGGGTAATACCATAACAACAGCAGAACATACGATGGCCATGATTATGGCCCTGTCAAGGAACATCCCCCAGGCCACTGGTTCTCTCAAAGAGGGAAAATGGGAGAAGAAAAAGCTGAAGGGGCGTGAGCTTTTCAACAAGACCCTTGGCCTGATCGGAGCAGGCCATATCGGTCGAATTGTCGCAGATAGGGCCAAAGGAATGAAAATGAAGGTCATTGTATATGATCCTTACATAAAACCAGAGACCGTTGAAAAGTTGGATCTTGAACCAGTTTCCCTTGATGAGTTGCTCCGGCGGGCTGACTATATCACCATCCACACGCCCAAGACTGATGAAACGACCAACATGATCAACAGAGAAACAATTGCGAAAATGAAAAAGGGGGCCATGTTGATCAACTGTGCCAGTGGTGGGATCGTAGAGGAAGATGATCTTTACGAAGCCCTGCATTCAGGACATCTCGCAGGCGCGGCCTTCGACGTTTTCAGTACTGAGCCGCCAGGGAAAATAAAGCTGATGGACCTCCCCAATTTTATCTGCACACCCCACCTTGGTGCTTCTACCACTGAGGCCCAGGATAATGTGGCAAAAGATGTGGCTGAACAGATTGTGGCTTACCTCCTCCATGGCACAGTCAAAAACGCCTTGAATGTTCCCAGTATAAGCTCTGAACTGATGAGTACACTGAGCCCTTATGCCACGCTATTGGAAAGGATGGGATCGCTTCAAAGCCAGCTTGCAGACAGTGCCATTGTGGAGACTCAAATACATTATTCAGGAACCGTAACCGAATACGACCTGGCGCCTTTGACTACGGCTATGCTTAAAGGGATGTTGACACCAATCCTCAAACACAACGTAAATTTTGTCAATGCACCTTATATTGCTGCTGATAGAGGGATAAAGGTGGTTGAGTCCAAGAGTAGAACTTCTGAAAATTTTGCCAGCCTCATCAAACTTACGGTCAGGACTTTGGAGGGTGAAAACATCATATCCGGTACCATCTTTGGTAAAAAAATGCCCAGAATTCTGCGTATCAATAACTTCTACCTCGAGGCCATTCCTGAAGGTCATATGCTCCTCATCCACAATCAGGACAGTCCGGGTGTCATAGGTCAAATAGCGACTACACTGGGCAAGCATAATGTCAACATAAGCCGCATGCAGGTGGGAGAGCAAAAGAAAGAGAAGCGCAACGTGATTCTCTTGACAACCAGTTCTGAAGTTGGCGACGAAGTCCTTGTTGAACTTCGTGGCCTGAAAGATGTCTTTTCAGCAAAAAGAATAGAGTTGTAGAATTTCCGATAAAACAATTAAGGAGTGCACAATGGCGGAAGAAGAAAAGGGATTTGTGATAAAGGACAGGAGATCATTCGACGAAAAAGGCGAATTAAAGGACACAAAACTCGAAGAGGAAGCGAAAAAGGAGGTGCCAGGGGATCAGGCTCCAGAAAAGGAGGCTGAGCATCCTCCGCTGCCAGAAGTTAGTTTTAACTCGCTGATTTTCAGCCTCAGTTCGACGGTGTTTTTTCATTTAGGTGAGATTGCGGATCCTCAGAGCGGCAAGAAGGCCAAAGATCTGCCTCTTGCAAAACATACCATCGATATAATTGCCATGCTAAAGGAAAAAACTGAGGGAAATTTGACAGAAGAAGAGAAAAAATTTATAGAGAATATCCTGACTGATCTGAGATGGCGCTATGTCAACGCAACAAAGGAATAAAGTAACCGTTCACGGGTTCAAAGGTTTCCCGCTTACAGCGGGATTCAAAGGTTGCATTCTCATCACCATACGTCATTTTGTAGACGTTTTGTACGGGAAAACCGACCTCTTCCACATCCCCACAAACCTGTCCGCCATTGCCGACCTCTTGGGATATGCCCGTTCCGTACATGACAGGCGAG
>JAUWMY010000477.1 GCA_030612945.1 Desulfobacteraceae bacterium | reverse complement strand
TTCTCCGGTGATCTGGAAGATAAAGTCGACGCTTTTCCATCTTAAAAAAAGGGCCTTGTCCTTGCGGAATCGATTGTTTTGGTCAATTGCATGGAGGAAATTTTCTGGCGTATTGGGGGACAGGTCAATAGTTTTTTCGCTAAGGTAGCCAAGTGTGTTAAACAATTGTATGGAATTGGCACGTAAAGAGCCATTGCCAAATGCCTTTAGAGGCTCGGCAATGGCTAACTTGATATCTTGTGTTGCCGTGCTCATCTTATCACTATCCACGTCACAAGTTCAAAAACATCAGAAGACGACACTTGTTTGCTCAAATCGGACAAAACACCATCCCGGCCTGAAAGTAAATTGCTGAGAGTGCGTTTTTTGAAGCTTCCGGCGATGGCCTTTACAGCGGCATTGAGAAGGCCGTCATATTGGCTCATGTCCTCACCATTTTTTGTATGCTGATCAAATAGATTGCAAAGTTTTTCATAAGGGGTAGTCCTTTCAGAGCAGAGCATGCGCAATATTTCCAGTATCTGTTTGGGCTGGGCAAAGTTATAGCGGATAACCCGGTCATTATCATAGAGATAAACCATAAAATAGGGTTGTAAGGGATTGACCTTTTCGTTACCGGAACTATCTCCTTTCTGTTTGAGGCAAAAGACAACCCCAGGCCGAATTACAGGATAATCAGGGTGTGTTGGCACAACCGCATAAAGCCCAAGCGGTGCTTCCTCAAGGCGCTGAAGATTGTTTTCGATATACCTCATTAAGTCGATCCTAAAATCATCGAGAGTAAACTCATTTAGAGATACATTTTCATTGAAATCTTCGAGATCAAGCACTTCTTCTCTGAGGCGAAGGAGCTGTTTGTCACGGAATGTCAATTCATCTTCAACCAAGTCTTTAACTCGATCCAGAAGGTTGTCTTCTCCGGTTGCTGTTATGTCAACTAGAGCCATACGTGCCTCAACCCTGGTCTTAAGCCGTATGTAGTTATCCAAATTATCGGTAGGCCAAAAATTTACCATCTGGATCTCATCACTAATACTGCCGATTCTGTCAATCCGGCCAAAACGCTGGATAATGCGAACGGGATTCCAATGGATGTCATAGTTAATAAGGTAATCACAGTCCTGAAGGTTCTGGCCTTCGGAAATACAATCTGTGGCAATGAGGATATCAATCTCCTTGTCCTGGGGGAGAGAAGACATTTTAGTACGATTTTTTGAAATTGGAGAAAAGTGCGTCAGAATGTGATTGAAATCATTTCTCCCGAAAGTCGTCTGGCTCCCTTTTGCACCACCCGACACCATGGCCACATGAAGGCCAAGCTCATCTGTAATCCATGCCTTAAGGGTATCGTATAGATATTCGGCAGTATCAGCAAAAGCGGTAAAAATCACGACCTTGCGATTCTCTCTGCCTTCTTTGGTTCGGGTTGGATGCTGGACTTTGTACTTGATTAGGTTTTTCAATTCATTGAGCTTTGCATCACGGAGGCTTGTTATGTCTTTGGCGACGAGGTATAAGAGCTGTAGCTGCTCTCTATCCTGTTTAAGATCGCGTTTCCATCGGTCAATATCAATATGCTCAAGGCTAAATTTGAGTTTCTTCCCTACGAATGCAGCCTGAAGATCTTCATCCTCTGGATCTATGTCACTGAAATCGTCTACAGTAACCTCTGGACGTTTTTCTTTGAGTTTTTCGAATCGCCCTACCCGATCTTCAAGATCCTCAATCTTTTCTATTGTCCGCTTTATGGTTAAGGTAAATGAATGAACGGAACTTTCCAAACGCTTGAGAAAATTTACCCTCATCATGCCAATGAGGTAATTCTCACGATCCTGCTGACTGAAATGCGGGATGGTCCTGTCTTCGTAAAGATCCTTATATTCTGGTCGCACATATTTAAATGGGTTAAACAGTGAAAGCTGATAATTGGAGATTTCATCATTCAACTCGTCGTAAGAAGGGAATTTGCCTTTTGTGTCTATGCTTGGGGATAAGGATATTGGTTTAAGCCTTTTAGGAAACTGGCCCAACTCATGGAGGCTTTTCTGATAATATCTCTGAAGGTGTTTGCGAGAACGGGCAATGGTCAATTCATCTAATAACTTGAAAAAGGCTGCACTCAGTCTGTCTAATAGGTCCCGAGTATTTCGTTTTTCTCTTTTATCTGCCCACCTGGTAAAAATACGTTGGGCTGCAGCAAGTGTGTCTTTAAGGCTTAATATGCCCATGGGCGCATGAAACACATCGTCCTGGTTTTCTGTTATGAAATAGATCTGATTACGCAAATCCTGGAGGGTGTTATTTACAGGTGTGGCAGAAAGGAGAAGGACCTTGGTTTTTACACCTTTCTGGATAATGTCTTCCATCAAGCGTTGATAACGGCTCTTTCGTACAAGATTGCCTTCCTCATCTTTTTTTCCAGGGGTGTTGTTCCGAAAATTATGGGATTCATCAATAACTATAAGGTCAAAATTGCCCCAGTTGATTGCAGCAAGGTTAATGTCGCCAGACTTTCCTTGATCCCGGCTCAGATCAGTATGAGAAAGAACCGTGTAGCTAAAGCGGTCATTAAGAAGGGGGTTTAGATCACTCACATTTTGTGCTTGATAGACTGTCCAGTTTTCCCGGAGTTTTTTCGGACATAAAACTAGGGCCCTGTGGTTACGCAGTTCAAAATATTTGATAACTGCCAATGCCTCAAAGGTCTTGCCGAGTCCTACGCTATCCGCAAGTATGCAGCCTCCGTGGGTCAGGATTTTGTTAATTGCTCCTTTGACGCCGTCTTTCTGAAATTCGTATAGCATATTCCATACAACTGTGTCTACCAGTTGGCTCTGCTGCTCTAATAAACCTTCCTTGTCCTGTTCTGTGATGAATTTTTCAAATATGTGGTAGAGTGTTTTGTAGTAAAT
>JAUWMY010000170.1 GCA_030612945.1 Desulfobacteraceae bacterium | reverse complement strand
TGAATACAAGGCAATCCTGACATCTTTTTCCATGAGAGTGGTCTGCCCAAAACTCCCAACATGGTTTTAAAGGTTTAAAAGGATGGGGGTATATTCCACCCACTTGTTCCAACAGGGTTTGAGGTATAGGTTGACCTTCAGATTTCAGAAAAAAGATAAGGTCATCCACCGTGACAATGTGCTTTTTTCCGGAACGACAGGCCTGGAGGGACTTCCTTGCAATCCAATAGGAAACAGTGCTCCTGGCAACACCGCATATTTCCGCGATATCCATGACCGAAAGTTTTGGAAGTCGTTTATCTGTTTCCATTTCTAATGCCAATATCGGTCATTTTTGGAAGAACTTTAGAAGATTTGGCAGATGGTAGGTAGGAGGTTAAGCATGGAAACGTCAAAGTAGAATATCAACTTGGCCAAATAGATGTATTTTCAAGACGACCAAATCCGAAATCCGAATATCGAAATACGAAACAATATCAAAATTCGAATATCAAATGACCAAAATATTTCGGGAACTTATACAAAATTTACAGGATATTGACATGTTTTGAATTTTGGATTTAAGTGGTGGGACACTGATTACTGGTTGCTCATTGCCGGTTTCCCCGTTTTCCCTTTGTTCCAGGCGGGATCTCTCTTCGAGCCGTAGGATCTATGAGCCGGAGCCCGCAACGCTCCGACAATTTTCCAGTTTCATGGCTTATCTTTAGGCATTTTAGGCACTTTAGTTCACTTTAGGCATTTTTAACTATCCTGATCCATGTCAAACTGGAAAAACTGGCCGGACTTGGCAGCTTTTGGTTTGGGTGAGTATTCTGTTGGTTCAGTCCCTTCCTTGAAGGTCTGGAGCACGGTTTTATCGGAGTAAGGTCCTGCCAGAAGACCTGTTTTTACGTCAATCTTTGCAAAAACAACTCCGTCGGGAACTGGAAAATCAACCACCGGTGTGCCTTTCAGGACATGAGACATATAATACAGCCACAAAGGACTTGCAGCCCTTGATCCTGTTTCACCTTTACCCATGGTTTTTTGATCATCATATCCTACCCAAGCCCCTGTCACCAGTTCTGGCGTATATCCCATAAACCAGGCATCTCTCAGATTATTGGTTGTTCCTGTCTTTCCGGCGGCCGGCCTTTTAAGCGCCTTTATTCTCCAGCCTGTCCCTTCCTGAACAACGGCCTTCAGGAGGTCAGTCATCACATATGCGGTCTCCTTTGAGATAACTTCAACGGCTTCAGGCTGATTCTCTTCAATTACCTGTCCGCTCCGGTCCACAATTCGTTTAATAAAGATGGGTTTCACCAGCAGGCCTCCATTGGCGAACACCGAATAAGCCCTGGTAAGTTCCATCAATGAAGTGCCTGATGAACCAAGGGCCAGGGAGAGATCAGGGCTCAAGGGGGATTCGATCCCCATTCTCTTCGCATAGTCAATGGCGTATTCGACACCGATTTTTTTCAATATCTTGATAGTAATGACATTCCTGGACTTGGCAAGTGCTGTCCTGAATAATGTGGGTCCAAAGAATTTTTCCTTGTAGTTCTTTGGTTTCCAGGCTTCCTCGTCAGGAGTCTTGCCGGATATATAAGGGGCATCAATAATAACCTCACCAGGGTTCATGCCCCAATCAAGGGCCGCAGCATAAATGAGTGGCTTAAAGGCAGATCCGGGTTGGCGTCTGGACTGGGTTGCCCTGTTAAACTGGCTGACGCTAAAATCCCTTCCTCCCACCATTGCCTTTACTTCGCCCGTCCCTGGTGTCATGCTGAAAATGGCCCCCTGAGCCTCTGGTATTTGCTCCAGTGAAACCTCCCAGACAAGGCCCTGCCTCTCGTCCGTTGCAGTGGCGGCAGAGGGTTCACTAATCTCCCTCAACATACGAACCAGGATAACATCTCCCTGTTTCAGTACCTGAGAGGGCTTCTTTACACCTGTTGCGTAATAGGCAACTTCCGGGTCAGGTTTTCTGGCCCATTTCATATTAGCCAGTGGCAGTAGGTTAAGATGTTCGCCGATTCGAACCAAAACCTCATTTCTTTCATCACTCACCTCTTCCACGAGGCCCTGGACAACTGAACCTACTTCAGGTGGTGATGACGTAAATTCTTTTATTTTCTCTTTCCTAAAAACAAGGGCTTCGTCAGGTGTCAAATGTCTCACAGGGCCCCTGAACCCTTCCCTTTTGTCCATATCAAGCAGGCCCTTTTCTACGGCTTCCTGTGCTGCCCGCTGCATATTCAAGCTCAGAGTTGTATAGACTTTAAGCCCCCCTCTGTATAACAGATCCCTGCCGTATTTCGCTAATAGATATCGGCGTACATGTTCGCTAAAATATGGCGCCTTTGCAAAAGTATTTTCAGTGGTGGTTTGTATGTTAAGAGGGGTTTCCAATGCATCAATTAACTGCTCGCGCGTTATGTAACCTTCTGCATACATACGCTCAAGCACATACTTCTGCCTAACCCTGGCGCGATCAAAGTGCAGCACAGGCGAGTATCGGGTAGGTGCCTGGGGGAGCCCTGCCAGAATAGCAGCTTCGGCAAGAACCAAATCTTTCCCGGGTTTGTTGAAATAGGTGCGCGCAGCTGCTTCTACGCCATAAGCCCCTTTTCCCAGATAAATCTGGTTCAGATAAAGAAAAAGAATCCTTTTTTTTGAGAAATTTTTTTCTATCTGCATTGAAAGAAGGGCTTCTCTTGCCTTCCTGCGGTATGTTCTTTCCGTGTTTTTGAGCAACAAGGACCTTGTTACCTGTTGAGTAATGGTGCTTCCGCCCTGCTCTATTTTCCCTGCAGTCACATTCTTGTAAAAGGCACGTATGATACCCAGGATGTCAACTCCTTCGTGTACAAAAAACCGCGCATCCTCTGCAGCCACAAATGCCTGGATCAGATGCGGAGGCAGTTCATCAAGGGGAACAACAATCCGGTTTTCCTCCCAGAATCTCCCGATCACCTCCCCGTCGTCACTGAAGACCTGCGTGATGATAGAAGGTCTGTATTCTTTGAGTGAGCCTATAAAAGGCAGATTGCTGGACCACATATACCAGAAATAGGCTCCAATACATGCGCCAGCGAAAAGGATCACCAAAAAAAACCCAAATGTGAATTTTAAAAATCGTTTCACCGCAAACTTCTCCGAATCTGAGAGTTATTAAAAAACATTAGACAGGATAATCCCGCTAATGGGCGGGAATATTAATCCAGTAAATCAATACGTTTGTTATTGAAAAACTTTGTAACATCTCAATAAGTTCGGGTGGAATTTATCCGTAAGGATTTTATAAAAGGCTTACGCCTAAACTCCGAAAAGGAATACAGCCATTGTCATTCGCTCAAGGCATTAATCCGGTTGTGAACACCGCTCTTATTGAGAAGAGCAAAAATTTATTGAAAATTTACGAATAAATATTATTCGAAGCCTGAATTTCTGGCCCTATTCCAACATTCTCCCCGCTGTTTCGGCAGGGATGAACGAAGCGTATAAGTTTTGTTATAGCTTGTGGAAGACTTTCGAGTCGCAGAGATTAACCATATAAAGAGCAAAACAATTCATATTTAAAAAAAATCGACCCTAAGTTTTCCCAAAGGATGAGCTTTCAGGATAGAATAGAAGATCAGCCGGATGAAAAAAACAATCGTGTAAATCATGTCTATCCCGTCAAAATTATCTCCGATCAAGGGTCCTGTATTGTATAGCCTCTGCCAGATGTACGGCCTTAATATTGGGACTGTCTTCCAGATCAGCAATAGTCCTGCCAATTTTCAATATCCGAGCGTGTGCTCTGGCACTTAAACCGAATTTTTCCATGGCCTTTTCCAGTAATGCTCCGGATTCTCCGTCTATTTTGCAAAACTGTTTGATTTTACGGCTATTCATACCGGCGTTGGCATATATTTCAGTCGCTTTGAATCTCCTGGTCTGTATGTCCCTGGCATTCAAGACTCGTGCCAAAATTTCAGCCGACGAACCATTATCGGTAGTAGCAGAAAGGTCTTTATAGGGGACTGATGGCACTTCCAAATGAAGGTCTATCCGATCCATCAGGGGGCCGGATATTTTCGAGCGATAGCGTCGAATCTGGTGGAAAGAGCAAGTGCATTCCCGCTTGGAATCACCAAAAAAGCCGCACGGGCACGGGTTCATGGCTGCTACCAGCATAAAATCTGCCGGATATGTAACCGTCGAGTTGGCGCGGGAAATGGTCACGCGTCCGTCTTCCATGGGTTGTCTCAGGACTTCAAGGACGTTTTTTTTGAACTCCGGTAATTCATCCAGGAAGAGGACACCGTTATGAGCCAGGCTCACCTCTCCGGGTTTAGGGTTCTGTCCGCCTCCGATTAGACCGGCATCAGAAATGGTATGGTGAGGGGACCTAAAGGGGCGCATTGTAACAAGTCCCATGCCCTTGGGCATTAATCCCATCACACTATAAACCTTGGACGTTTCAAGCGACTCCTCAAAAGCAAGATTTGGAAGCACTGTAGATATCCGCTTTGCCAGCATAGTTTTCCCGGAGCCTGGCGGCCCGATCATGATTAAGTTGTGTCCCCCTGCAGCAGAGATTTCTAAGGCTCTTTTTGCATTCTCCTGGCCGCGAACATCCTTGAAATCTACTTGAGAATCTGGCACCTGAAAGAGTTTATCGGTATCAACCTTGAAAGGGTCAATATGAGACATGCCTGTCAGCACACCAATAACCTGTGACAATGTGTGAACAGGTAAAATATCGATTCCCCTCACGACTCCTGCTTCCGGTGCATTTTCCAGGGGGAGAAATATCCCTTTAAGAGACAATTCCTTCGCAGCAATAGCCATGGGCAAAACACCCTTGACAGGTCTTAGAAGTCCATCAAGGGCCAGTTCGCCAAGGAATAGATAGTTGGCATAGGAGGATCTGTCCACCAGGCCTGTTGCCGCAAGTATCCCTAAGGCCATGGGGAGATCAAATGCAGAGCCCTCTTTCTTAATATCAGCCGGCGCCAGGTTGACAGTGATCCTGTCGGAGGGAAAATGATATCCGGAGTTTGTAATTGCCGCTTTGACCCTCTCTTTGCTCTCACGAACAGCACCCTCGGGCAAACCAACCGTGGAAAAAGAGGGCAGGCCTTTAGCAATATCGACTTCAACCTCCACGACATACGCATCGATTCCAATGACAGCACTGCTAAGAATTTTGGCGAGCATAATAAAACAGCAACTCAAATCTTTCGTTATTTTATATGAAATTTATCCTTTACATATAACATCTGAATTGTTATAAAGTAAAGTTTATTGTTATCAGGGTCGTGCTTTATATATGATGGTTCATTATACAGTTTTGAATCAATTTTTTTTGTTTCTAATACTCACTATTTATGTAAGTTCTCAATATTTATGAGGTGAATGAGATGGCAAGAGTTACAGTAGAAGACTGCCTGGAAAAAGTAAACACCCGATTTGAATTAGTTCATTTATCTGCCACCCGGGTCCGTCAACTGCGAAAAGGAGCAGAACCGCTAGTGGTCTGCAAAAATAAAGACGTAGTAGTCTCGCTAAGGGAAATCGCTGCAGGAAAGGTTTTTCTTGTGGATAAAGAAGATGCCGATTCTTTGCAGGACTCCATAGAAAAGCCGGTGGAAGATTTACTTCCAGAGCAGATAGACACAGAATCTCAGGATAAAGAAAAAGGAGATCAGGAGGCGGCCCCTGAGGAAAAGTGAAGATGTACAAGAGAGATTACTACGAAATCTTAGGTGTTTCACGGGACGTGGGAGACGTCGAGATCAAGCGGGTTTATCGACAACTGGCTTTGAAGTATCATCCTGACAGGAACCAGGGCGATAAAGAGGCAGAGGAAAAGTTCAAGGAAGCCGCCGAGGCCTATGCGGTATTGAGAGATACTGAAAAAAGACAAATATATGATCAGTTTGGTCACGAAGGCCTTGAGGGCCGGGGCTTTAGCGGCTTTAGCGGTTTCGATGATATCTTTTCAAGTTTCGGGGATATCTTTGAAGGTTTTTTTGGATTTGGCTCGCAAAGGGGGGGGAGATCTCGGGGCAGACAGGGAAGAAGCCTGAGGTATGACCTGGAACTGACCTTAGAGGAAGCCTTTTATGGCAAAGAAGAAGACATCGTTTTTGATCGAATGGAGGCTTGCCAG
>JAUWMY010000104.1 GCA_030612945.1 Desulfobacteraceae bacterium | reverse complement strand
TCCGTATAGACCCGAAAAAGGAGAATTTCACCTCATATGGCAGGGTTAAATTTTCATATGATCTTGCGAGACTTAAGACCAGAAGATGCGGAAAAAAGGAGCTTCGCCTTGTTATTGCCTCCATGGAACAGACAAAGAAGGAAGAAACAAGCCTCTGGGTGCCAAAAATCCCGCAAGGGGATGGGACCCATTATGCGTTTGTAGTATTTGGCTAATTCGATAGGATAGGAACTTCCATTTTGGACGTAGAAGCCGGTTACGCGTAACTTGCAACTGAAAGGCTTTCCCATGATCGGACTCACCCGGACCATTGCGAGACAAATTATAGAAAGGGTAGGCTCATCCGGGTCTCCGCCTGAGTGGGGTTTCCAGTTTTTTACAGCGGGCCTGGACTGGTACCTGGAAATCCTTGAAGAGGATTACCTCAAGACATTCATCAAAGAGGGTGGCGCTTCATTCAAGATGGTTGTGGGGACCTACGGTGGCGGAAAGACGCATTTTCTTTACAATATCAGGGAGCTTGCCTGGAAGAACAACTACATTGTAAGCTACTGCTCCTTGAGTCCTGAGGAATCGCCCTTTTACCGGCTGGAAAAGGTCTACAAAAGCGTTGTGGAAAACCTCATGTATCCGCTCACACCCGAGGAACTCTTCTCTGGAAGAGAAAAAGGTATAGAGGCTTTTTTAAAGCTCCTTTACGAGGATGCAAGGGAGTCGTTTGACAGGGAAACAACCGATAATGAGACGCTGGTGGAGCGTCTCACCGATTATGCCGCTGATCTTGTGAAGGGAATAGAGAGTGTTAATTTTACAAGGGCCATAAGGGAAGCATTCATAGCTCTTACCGAAGGAAATGACACTGATTTTGAAGATCTTATCCAGTGGATAAAGGTCGAAGGCTATGACAGGCACATCCACCGGCGATTCGGAATCCTTCAGCCCATCGATAGGGGGCAGGCCTTTTCCGCTCTCCGTTCTCTGATTCAATGGATAAGAAATCTCAGATACAACGGCCTTGTGATCCTCTTTGATGAGGCCGAACAGGTGCCGAGCCTCACCTCAAAACAGCGAGAACTGATGCTGAATAACATCAGGGAGATCATCGATGAGTGCGGACATGCTGCATTTAAAAACGTTATGATATTTTATGCCATTCCCACTGAAGCCTTCTTTGAAGGGAAGTCCGGTGTTTATGAGGCCCTGAAACAAAGGATAGCCACTGTTTTTGACTTTTACAATCCAACAGGAGTTAAAATAAACCTTGAACAACTCGGACAGGAACCAGAGACCCTTCTCAAAGAGATTGGGAGGAAGCTCCTCCTCATTTATGAAACCGCATTCAAGATCAGCCTTCCGGAAAAAAAGTGCGAGGATGCCATTGCCAAGATCGCCCATGCCGCATATGAGCAGAGATTTGGAGACATAGGTTACAAGAGACTCTTTGTCCAGGCTCTCATAAGGGGATTGCATTTCCTGCGGAACGAACCTTCTGCTCAGATAACCGAGACCTGGGCCTTTGACATGGTTCAGAAATGATAATGGTTAAACCCGGTAAAGCAACCACGGACGATATCATGGTCATTGAAGCTTTCAGGCTCGGTATCGTTCCGTACAATGCCATTGAAGCATGGACACAGGGACGCTCAAGGGAATTGGCGAGCATAAGGGAATGGCTGAATGATCTGGGCCAGGGAACCCTTATTATCGAAGGCCCTTATGGAAGCGGTAAGACCCATTTTCTCCACCACCTTTACGCTACTGCCATAAGGTCTCGATATGCGGTATCACTAACCGGTCTTGATCCCTCTGAGTCAACCGCTGCATTTCCAAAAAGGATTTACCGACGGATTGTGAAAAATCTCAAGGTACCGATCGGCGACGAACAGGTTGGATTCAGGGCTTTAATGCGTATCATTGCTGAGAACATAGATAGTAACCCTGTTGCCGATCATCCTTATTTCGGAGATCTCATCAACGAACTCCGCAATGGTGATCTCCAAGAAAATACATGGGCTTGGATCGAAGGCAGAGAGGCTGTGAAAGGAAAATACGGGACCCTCTGGGACTTTACCACCGTTGCTAATATATACTGCCACATGCTCAGTTGCATCGGCTGGCTTATAGTGAAGGTCCTTGATTTAGACGGATTTTTGATACTCTTTGATGAGGTTG
Source organism: Desulfobacteraceae bacterium (assembly GCA_030612945.1). Lineage (GTDB taxonomy): Bacteria > Desulfobacterota > DSM-4660 > Desulfatiglandales > Desulfatiglandaceae > 4484-190-2. The sequence goes on along the minus strand of JAUWMY010000104.1, from coordinate 5,575 downwards.
AGACCACAAAGAGTATGTCCTATCAATACCAGTTCGTGAGAGGGCTCAATTTCTTCAGGGGGCTCTCTATGGTAGCCAATGATGAACCAGTACTTCTCGAAGAAAAGGTAATAAAAAATGTAGTGAGAAAGGGGAAAGAGACGGGACTTGTCTATTCGGGGCATTTTCCAATCCCTTATCTTTATCGGATTCCGTCTTATCTCAAGGTAGTATTTGCTATAACACCAGCGGTTTTGACCGGTGAATTCCGCAAATGGCGCAGCACGGTTCCGGTCCTTGAGCTCGATTCGCTGAGCGTTGATGACCTGCGCAGATTGTTCGACACATTTGTTAAACATTACCAGAAGGTTTACGGGATCCATATTGACCCTTCTGACAGGAGGCGCTATTTCAGAATCCTCCTTCAGCGATGCGGCTACACCTCAACGCGCATATTCATCAAGTCTATGGTGGAACTCCTGGATTTTATCAGATTCTATCCCCAGACCAACACAGAGGCAATCCTCGGTGAATGAGGCAGAGATTAAAAAGTTGCTCAAACGGGTCTATAGCGCTTTTTTCGGAAGCTTCGGAAGGTTAACCCCTATACAGTCAGCCTTGATACCGCCCCTCATGCAAGGGAAGAATGCAGTTGGTGTCTCACCTGCCGCGAGCGGAAAGACAGAGGCCGCTCTTGCCCCTATTGCAGAGAGGATACTCACAATCGGCAGACAACCTCTCAGCATCTTATACGTAGCCCCTACAAGAGCCCTTATCAACGATATCGAAAAAAGGATCAGGGAACCACTCTCATCTGTCGGCTTGAGTCTTTCGGTGAGGACAGGAGACAGGCCTGAGTTGCGCACCATACGTCCCGAAAACGTGCTTATTACCACCCCTGAGTCGCTTGACTCTCTCCTCTGTCGCTACCCCCGCATATGGAAGCATACAAGGGCTGTCATCCTTGATGAGATCCACTTGCTCGACAATACCTATAGGGGTGATCAATTAAGGATAGTGCTTCGCCGCTTCGAAAAATGGCACACCGAAAAAGCCATCCAGTACTGCGCACTGTCGGCCACAATCTCACAACCTGCAGATATGGCAGGCCGTTACTTTGAATCGCCTACGGTCGTAAGAGCCGGTGCAATGAGGGAGGTCTCCGTTCACTTATTCCCGGATATGGAGGGAGTGATCCAATTCTTGAGACAGAATAAGTACCATAAGGCCCTCATCTTTTGCAACAGCCGCAAGAATGTTGAGGAGCTTGCCCTCAGCCTGAAAAGTTTCTGGCCCCAAGACAGGATCCTGGTCCACCATGGAAGCCTTTCCAGAAAGGAGAGAGAGTCTGTAGAGGAGGCCATGCGCACCTGGCAGTGGGGCCTGTGTGTCTGTACAATGACCATGGAGCTGGGCATAGATATCGGGGATATCGATGCAGTAGTTCTTTATGGCCCACCACCCACTCCCTCGGCCTTTATTCAGAGAGTGGGGCGTGGGGGCAGAAGGGGGAATGAGATGCTCGCCATCGGCTGCTACAGAAATGATCCTGATGAGAGAGCACAATTTGAAGTATATTCGCGTATGGCCAAAAAGGGGGTAGTTGAGGAGATTGAGTACACGGCTGACATCTCGGTCTGTGTTCAGCAGGTATTTTCTCTCCTTTACGGAAGGCCTGGAGGTTTGAGATGGGATGACATGCGGGATATACTTTCCCCGCTTTGCGAGACAGATACCTTTGAGGCCATATTAGTCCATCTTGCGGATCTCGGCTTTGTCGAAGAGTCCCTCAGCAGGTATCGGGCCACCACAAAGCTCATGGATATGGGATACAGAGGATTTATCCATTCGAATATCCCCCAAACCCGAGATTTTCGTATTATGGATGCTGACACAGGAAGGGTAATAGGAGAGTTATTCATTGAGGCCGCTGTGGGGTCCCATTTTCTCCTCTCTGGCAGGGTCTGGCAGGTTCTTCAGGTAAAAGCGAAACAGAAGACGGTAATTGTTGGCCACGTCGGTCCGTTAGATAGTCAGGCTCACTTTACCCAAAGGTACTCCTGCGGTGCATTCTCCAGATACCTCCCCAGAGACTGCGCTGACGAATACGAATTGCACCAGGAGTAATTACTGAAAATGCGTGTGGAAGTTGTGATTTGTACTTATTTATGGCGGAGGAAACTATCTCAGCTTTGTGCGATGGTGTTATTAGCAGACACGATTCTTTGTTTGCTAAGTCAAGCACTGTATCGTCGGAAATTCCGGCCTCCATTTCAATAACATACTGCAGAATATGACCATCTTGCCGAAGACGATCAACAATTTGCCGATCTACGTTCTCATCTGCAAGAAAATTCATGCAGCTCTTTCACCAATTGGATAAACGACGTCCGCTCGCAAAGCATCAGCAGCAAATTCGAGTGCTGCCTGAATCGCCTCCCTGGTCAAGCGAGGATGTGCGTCAAGAATCTGTTCGTTGGTTTCACCAGCGGCTAATTTCTCTAAAATAAGCTCAACGGTTATACGTGTCCCAGCGATGATAGGTTTACCCATCATCAGGTTTGTGTCCGATAGAATTAATTGTTTTTGCATTACTCCCTCCATAGAAAGTTCTACCGCCTAACCCACAGCGGGTTGAGATAGTTCGAGAGAAAGGGAATTGGGGGCATCTTCAACAAATTAGACAAATGCAAAATTCTTCGGCGAGATAAAATATATGTCCCATTGTTTTGCTAATGCGGTTGTTAGCAAGAAGTTTTCATTATTCAAAAAGGTCAGAGTGAGTGCCTGTTCTTTCAAAAATGATTTCATTTTCCATTATTATTTTGTAGATTAACAGCCAGTTTGGTTCGATGTGGCACTCTTGCCTGTTCTTATAGTTACCAAGTAGCCGATGATTTTTATAACGTGCTTCGAGCTGTTCTTCATTTATGAGCTTTCTGATGACTCTTTTAATCTTTTCGTCTGATTTTCCACGCTTTAACATCTTTTTAAGGTCTTTCGCGCATTGCTTGGTGTAAGATGGTATAAGCATTTATATCCCCAGCTTTTTAAACATATCATCAGTTCCATCACAGCGGATGAGATTCTTCTTTATATCAGTTTCTTTAAAGACTTTCTCCGTTGTTTTATTGGGGATTACGACATTAAAAGGCAAGCCTTTTCTCATTTTAATTTGACGATAGAATAAATTGATTGCCTCGGTAGTTGACAAACCAAGTTGTTTGAAAAGTTTTTCCACTTCTGCCTTTAATTCTGGTTCGATTCTAGCCCTGACCGTTGAAATTTTAGCCATATTTTCACCTCCTTTAATATAATAAAAATATAGCCCATATAGGCCGTAAATGTCAACAATTTTATGTAGCCCATATGGAACTTCTAAAAAACGAGAAAGAGGGCTTAGGGAACATCCTCAGTTTATAAGTTTATATCGTCTCGGCATTGTTAAGCAATAAATCGGTGATATTTGATGTTAACAGGTCGTTTCTTGATTGTTATAATATATTAATATTACATTATTTTTAATGCAAAGGCAAGAATTGTATAATCCTAAACAAGATAGGGGGAAGCGGGAATAACAGATAAACTTGCGACAGGTTGAGATAATTTCAGTCAGCATTCTTTTTTGTAAATCATATTGTAAATACCTTAATATTGAAACTTCCCACAGCCCCGTATAAGCGGGATCTTCGCTCTTGCTTTGGCACCAAGTTTTTTTTAATAATGCTTGGAAAAAGCTTTTTTCCATCTCTTTTGCGGGTTGTCGAATTTTATTCTTTTGCTATCAAAAGCTTCGGGATCATATTTTCCATACCAACCACTCAACCATTCCGTCATGCTTTTGTACTCTTCATGATTTGGATCACGTAGAATTTTTAGAAGGTTCTTATAGCCCCAAACACCTCCGCAATCCTCCGGCGGACATGCTCGTTGTCCATCTATGCACCGGGGGTATTTTATGCCTTTTTCTTTCAACAATATTCCTTCGAGCAAAATTTCATGATTCCAACTGTCACCAAAGTCATATTCATATTTTATATTTCTTCCTGGTTCCACAAAACAATCAGCAATATATTCATCCCAGCCAGGGAGGACTTCTATATCATCGAAGTCATCTATTGGAATTCCAATTTCAATAATTTTCGTCCCGTGTGGCCTTTTATAGCGAAATGCATGGAGATGACAGTCAAACCAACCCATAGAATCTTGTATTGCAACATGCAGATCCCAAAAAGAGTATTTTGCAAGCACATGTATTCTTCTCCAAATAATGGGATTGATCCCCTCCAGGGTAATCTTGAACTGGAATATGAGATTTTGCCATTTCATATTAGTTGCTCCTTTGATACATTTCAGCGATTAGTGAATGGTGCCAAAGTTTTTTTATATATTACGCTGAACATTTACATTCATTACATCATATGATCGGAAAATAAGTTTTTCCTTCTCAAGTCTTTTGTTCGGCAAAGGAATAAGATCTAAAGAATTTAATTTTTCTTTTAAATCATCCTTTGATGGAACAGTATTTAAACCTTCGCCAAGCTTTTTGCCGGAAACAGTATCAAGTACTATTGCGGTCTTTCCGTCTGAAACCACAGAAATAGGGATCTGATGACTTTCAAGTAGTCTTGAAGCAGCAATAATTTCCCTTTCCCTTGAGCCCAATGAAGCTGCAACGCATTTTATCGCCATATATCTTGTCCCATCAATACAGATAACAATATCTATCTGTGATTTGTAAGGTTCGCCTGCAATAACAAGTTCAATCTCAACATCGACCTCTATATCTTCTTTGGAAAATCCTTTTTCGTTAACCAAAAAGCGTTCAACATCCTGCCTGTTCGCCTCAGCGCCAATGTCCGGCACCATTTCACCTGTAATAAAATCTGTAATCATTTCATACAATTTTTTTACATCAGTCATAATTATACAAACCCTTCTCTACAAAAAATTATAGCCAGAGAATCTAATAGACGCTCCTCAGTTTATAAGTTTATATCGTCAAGAAATGAATATTGATTTTCTTTTGCAATTTTTTCACCGCGTTTCAGACCCAGTTCATCCATAGCCGACAACAATGGGCTGACTTCCCGTTTTTGCGTATTTGGATCGTGAATATCCCAGCAGACCTGCATAAGCCGATATTCATCTCTATCTTTCGCTGCCAGCACAAAATCAACCTCGGCTCCGTTTTTGGTAACGTAATACTCAGGCGCAAGCCCCTGTCTGCGAAAATGCATGTAGACAAGATTCTCAAGCAGCGCTCCCCGATCCCCCATCATGTAGAACTTGTTCACGCTAAAGCGCGTTGCCGGCGCGCTCATAATATGCCTCATAAGAGCTCTTAGGGGCAATGTCTTGGTAATCGAGTGTCGCTCTATAACATCACGAAGGATCACGACATCCAGATAGTTTCGCAGCACATCGCGCCTTAACTCATCGTCAAAAGTTTGAATTTCGGGGAATCACCCTATCTTGATATACTTGCTAATCAGATTTTGCAGCAGCGCCCTTGTTTTGGAACCAAACTGCAGGTCTGAGTTCAAAATAACTTTTTTAAAGCTAAAAAATTCTCTTAAACTAAAAGGGAATATTT
>JAUWMY010000448.1 GCA_030612945.1 Desulfobacteraceae bacterium | reverse complement strand
GTCGTGAACAGTCTTATGATGCATGATTGAATCCTCCCCAAGCCGGATAGATCGGTATTGGCCACCCGTAGCAGATCCCGGCGGCATTCGATTCTAACATCAAAATTGCTGGACCCTCATCTCAATAGTTGCATTTTCAGGTACATATAGTAAACTGATAACAGCGTAGTCAACTACCACCCCTAAAAGGAATAGCTTGAATGGTGACCCTAAAAGGATCCAAATATGTAAATAAAATGAATTTGAATGATAAAGGTCAAAGCCCAAATTTCAAATGAATGTCAAATGACAAATGCTAAAATATACATGTCCACCCATTATTTCAACCGCAGCCTACACTAATGGAGATGCACAATGGGGAAAAGAGTAAGTTCTCAATAAGGCCAGGCTGTATTAGAAAAATCCCCCTTTGCAAAAGGGGGAAGCAGCCGGAATGCCCGGACTTATTGATATGTTGCGAAAAAGATAAATAACTGACCGTTTTGGAAAACATTTTGACATTAGGGTTTTGGATTTGATTTGGCATTTGGATTTTGTCATTTGAACTTTATTCCATAGGACATCACAAATCACTATCTAACACGCATAGCATAGTTGGGATAATCCCGCTACTGCGGGATGGTTTAAGGGATTAATTAATTGTTTTTATGTAAATTTACCGGAGGTAAATCATATGTCAAAATCAAGAGATACTAAAAAAATCGATAAGAAAAAGCCCCAGAAAACTGCTAAAGAAAAGAAACAGGCAAAGCGAGAAAAGAAGAATAAATAATTTACAATTAGAATATTGGTAGACTAAAAGAAGTGCCTGGCGTTTTCAGCCAAGGAGAAACCCTTTCTGAATTCTTCCTGTCTGGTTGGGAGACGGCCTGACTTCGTAATATATTGGGCTGGTGCCGTGGGAGCTACTCCGCCAAGATTCTTCGGGTAAGTTTCCGGTACTTGATTCGGTGAGGCTGTGCGGCGGCTTCACCGAGTCTTTTCTTTTTATCCGCTTCGTACTCCGTGTAATTGCCATCGAACCAGATAACTTTGCTGTCCCCCTCAAAAGCCAGGATGTGGGTCGCGATCCTGTCGAGAAACCAGCGGTCGTGGCTGATGATGATGGCACAGCCCCCGAAGTTCTCTATGGCCTCTTCCAGGGCCCGCAACGTATTCACATCGAGGTCATTGGTCGGCTCGTCCAGTAGAAGGACATTGGCCCCTTCCTTCAATATTCGGGCGAGATGCACACGGTTCCGCTCCCCTCCTGAAAGGTTTCCCACCTTTTTTTGCTGATCGGTCCCTGAGAAATTGAACCTTGCGGCATAGGCCCGGGAATTCACCTGCATGTTGCCGAGCGATATAGTGTCCTGTCCGTCCGAAATGACTTCCCATACGGTCTTATCAGGGGAAAGGGCGTCGCGACTCTGGTCGACGTAGGCCAACTGCACGGTTTCGCCTATCCTGAATTCCCCGGAGGTAGCTTGTTCCTTCCCTGTAATCGTCCGAAAAAGGGTGGTTTTCCCCGCACCATTGGGCCCGATGACTCCCACAATGGCGCCGGAGGGAATAGAGAAGTCGAGACCCTCTATCAAGAGACGGTCGCCGTACGCCTTGCTGACATTCGCGGCTTCTATGACCACTTCTCCAAGTCGTGGACCGGGCGGAATGTAGATTTCCAGGTCCTTTTCCCGTTTTTCGTTCTCCTGGCTCAACAGGGATTCATAGGCGCTGATCCGCGCCTTTGCCTTTGCATGCCTTCCCTTGGGAGACATCCTAATCCACTCCAATTCCCTCTCAAGGGTTTTCTGGCGCTTGCTTTCTCCCTTCCCCTCAATTTGCAACCTCTTCTGTTTTTGCTCCAACCAGGAAGAGTAATTTCCTTTCCAGGGGATGCCCTCACCCCGGTCAAGTTCCAGTATCCAGCCCGCCACATTATCGAGGAAATAACGATCATGGGTTACTGCAATCACGGTGCCCGCATAGCGTTGGAGGTGCTGCTCCAGCCATGCAACAGACTCTGTATCGAGATGATTGGTCGGTTCGTCAAGAAGAAGGATATCCGGTTTCTGAAGGAGAAGCCTGCACAGCGCCACACGCCGTCTCTCCCCTCCTGAAAGCACATTCACCGGTGTTTCCCCGGGGGGGCAGCGGAGGGCATCCATTGCCATCTCAAGCCGTGAATCAAGATCCCATGCCTCAAGGGCATCAATCTTTTCCTGGACCTCTCCCTGTCGCTTGATCAACCTGTTCATCTCATCCTCGGACATGGGATTGGCAAACAGCTCGTTGATACGGTTGAATTCGTTGACCAAGGCAACGGTTTCCTGCAGTCCCTCTTCTACAATATCCCGAACCGTTTTCGTGTTGTCCAGCTCCGGCTCCTGATCGAGAAGGCCGACTGTAAGACCGGGTGAAATGCTGGTCTTTCCGTTGAATTCCTTATCAATGCCTGCGAAAATCCGCAGAAGCGTGCTCTTTCCTGAGCCGTTGAGGCCCAGAACGCCTATTTTTGCGCCATAAAAGAAGGAAATTGAGATATCCTTTAAGACCGGTTTTTTGTCATAGTGCTTGCTTACCTGGATCATGGAATAAATGATCTTATTCGGTTCCTGGCCCATTGGGTTTGACACCCTCCTATGTTCGTGTTTTGCGCTGACGGTCCTTTTTTGCCCTAATCTTGTGCCCCTTCTTCTTGTGGGGTGGCAATCTCCACCCTGCAAGCTCACCATCGCTTCCGAATATTTTGCGGGGATGAAGCCTCTTGCCACATTTCGAGCAACGATAAATTCGATCTCCATCAGGAACAATATCTTGTTGATCACACCATTCGTCCATATTCTCTCTCATTGAAGGCGATCTGTTTTAGAATTGGTCTCTTTTCATTTTTTTTGAAAACAGCTCGTCAAGGCCTGACCCCATTCATTATTCATTCACTATTTTTGCTCCACAGGACCGAAGGAGCGGATAAAAAGATCGCGGAGGGCCTGCCTGCCGTCATCGGAGAGGTAGCGGGTTCCGGTGCCGGCAAACGTATCTGAGGTAATCACCGGTGTGTTCTCAACCCATTGACTGTCCTCCCAGGAAAACCACCCCTTTCGTTCCTGATCATAGACGCTCAGCGGCCGGTTAAATAGTTTTGCCAATTCGACCCCCCAGCCGGTTCCCCCCTTGACGGTGTTGTCCGCCTG
>JAUWMY010000063.1 GCA_030612945.1 Desulfobacteraceae bacterium | reverse complement strand
AATATAGTAATTAATGAAAAGTTCTCTTTTAAGACAATGGCCACTGATTGGATTAGGGCTCGTGCTGGCCGCGGTAGCTTTCTACCTTGTAAGATCCGGGAAAGAGCTTATCCAGGGCCCGCTTTTTATGGAGGCCATGTCAGGTGCAGGGGTCAAGCTCAGAGACATCCAATACTCCCAGGACGATCCGGATAAGGAGTTGAAGTGGGTTCTTAATGCCGGGGAGGTGAGATTTTCTGAGGACAGAAAATCTATATTTTTCCAGGACTTTCATTTAAAGGTGATACCCGAAAACAGGCCTTCCTTCGAACTCAAGGGGAACAAGGGGGATTATTCAAGAGATTCTGGAGAAATTAACCTCTGGGGTGACTTGGATGGGCTTTCTGGAAATGGTTACAGGATTGTTACCGAGCACCTTATGATTAATGAAAAACTCGGCCATGTAAGTACGGAGGAACCGGTCAAGATATTTGGCCCATTTTTTTCGGTTTCGGGTAGGGGCCTTTTAATGGATTTGGAAAAAGAAAGTGTTAAAGTACTGTCAGATGTTACCACTACAATAAAACAGGAGTCTTTAATTTAGTGAGGGGCGTAAGATACAAGCCATTTTTTTTGGTTGCAACTCTTCTGGTTGGCCTTGCAGTAACGGATTCTGTTGGGTCCGAGGATCTAAAAAAACAGACTGCAAAGGATGATCCAAGGCCGATAGTCATCAAGTCAAAGACCCTGGAAGTGAATGATAAAGCGAAAGTGGTGACATTTGAAGGAGATGTCATAGCTGAGATCAGTGTTAAAGGTGATGATTTTGTGATAGACTGTAAGAAAATGCTTGTTTATTACGAAAACCCGCCGTCCCAACAGCAAAAGGCAGAATCGGAGACAAAGATTGACAGGATCGTTGCCACCGGAGATGTAAGGTTTAGCCGGGGGCAGGGAGGCGTTGCAACGGCAGAAAAGGCTGTGTATTATCAGCAGGATGGGAAAATCGTACTTACGGGCAGACCCGTTGTAAAACAGGGAAAGGATTCCGTAGAAGGCGATAAAATAACTATTTTCTTAGAAGAAAATCGGCATATTGTGGAGAGTCTCGGAGACAAAAAGGTAAGGGCCATTATCTTCCCCAAGCGCGAAAAAAGGTAGCTCCTGTGACTGTGGCTCATGAAATACTCCAGGCAGAAGGTCTGGTAAAGGTCTACAGCGGGAAGAGAGTAGTTGACTATGTAAGTATAGGGATTGAAAGACAAAGTATTGTTGGCCTCCTGGGTCCCAACGGAGCAGGTAAAACCACGACATTTTATATGCTTGTGGGCCTGACACGCCCTTATGAGGGTAAGGTTTTACTTGATGGGCAGGATATTACCCATGATCCCATGTATCTGAGGGCCAGGAAAGGAATCAACTATTTGGCCCAAGAGCCTTCTGTATTCCGGAAGTTGACGGTAGAGCAGAATTTGCTGGCCATTTTGGAAACGCTGGATATCCCGGCCCGTGAAAGGAAGTTAAGGCTTAAAAAACTCCTGACCGAACTTGACATTGCCCATTTGGCAAAACAGAAGGCTGCGTTGCTTTCAGGGGGGGAGCGCCGCAGGTTGGAAATTACCCGTGCCCTGGTCACAGAGCCGAGGTTTATATTGCTGGATGAACCGTTTGCGGGGATTGATCCGCTCGTATTAAATGATATTCAACAGATCATCAGGCAATTGAAAGATCGGGGTCTGGGTATTCTCATATCAGACCACAACGTTCGGGAAACTTTAAGTGTATGTGATACTGCGTACATTATCAGTGGAGGAAAAATTGTCGAACATGGTCCTCCGGAAAAGATCGTTCAGAGTGAAATTGCTCGATGTGTGTATCTCGGGGAAGATTTTTGTATGTAATACTCCCGAGTTGAAATGGTAATCTTTATATTATGGCTTTAGAATTAAGACAATCGCTGATTCTTTCCCAGCAGCTTATCATGACCCCCCAGCTGCAGCAGGCTATCAAGCTCTTGCAGCTATCAAGGCTTGAACTCCTCGACACCATCACTCAGGAAATGGAGGAAAACCCGCTACTGGAAGAACAGGCTGTGTCTCCGGCTGAGGATGATATAAAAACCGAGGGTGATACAAAAATAGAGGGTGAGAAAGATGAGCAGGGGGAGGATATTCCTGATCTCCCGGAAGTGACAATCGAGGAACATGTTCGGGATGATATAGACTGGGAAAACTACCTGTCCGAATACAATACCAGTTGGGCGGAAACTTCTTACGAGCCAAAGGATACTCCTTCCTTTGAAAGTACTACATCCTCCAAGACCAATCTGTACTCCCACCTCACTTGGCAACTGAACATGAGCAGTTTTGATGTGGAGCAAAGGGAGATTGGTGTTTACATTATCGGGAACTTGAATGAAGATGGATATCTGGATATACCGCTGGAGGAGATATCTCGAGTCACGGGGTATCCGATGGAAGGGGTGCTTGGAACGCTTGCTATTATACAAAATTTTGATCCGGTTGGTGTAGCGGCCCGGGACACTCGGGAATGTTTACTCATCCAGATCAGATTCCAGAATCTCGGCGGGACGCTTGTCGAAAAGATAATCACAGATCACCTGGGGGACCTTGAAAACAGAAAATTTGATCAGATCGCCAAAAGTCTTTCGGTGCCGGTCACTGATATACTTGCAGCGGTGACCGTCCTGAAGGGGCTGGAGCCAAAGCCAGGCAGGATCTATTCGGATGAGGAGACGATATACATAACCCCGGATATTTATGTCTTTAAAGTAGGTGATGCTTATGAAATAGTGCAAAATGAAGACGGTCTACCCAAACTGCGGATTAATGCCTACTACAAGGATGTCTTGCGTAGTGGAGACTCATTATCCGGTAATGCCAAGATATATATCCAGGAAAAGCTGAGATCAGCGGCATGGCTGATAAAGAGTATCCATCAGCGGCAAAGAACCATCTACAGGGTGACAGAAAGTATTGTCCGGTTTCAAAGGGGTTTTCTGGATAATGGGATTGCACATCTAAAGCCCCTTGTCCTTCGTGATGTAGCTGAAAACATCGAGATGCATGAATCAACTGTGAGCAGAGTGACAACTAATAAATATGTCCATACGCCACAAGGAATTTTTGAACTGAAGTTCTTTTTTAACAGCTCTATTCGGAGTGTTGAGGGAGATGCTGTTGCCTCGGAGAGCGTGAAGGAACAGATCCGGAAAATCGTCAAGACAGAAAAAGCGACTAAGCCGTACAGTGATCAAGATATTTCAGATATCCTGAGAAAACTTAATATAAGGGTTGCACGACGAACCGTTGCGAAGTACCGGGAAATGATGGGTATTTTGCCATCGAGGAAGCGTAAAAATCCATATTAAAGTATGTCTTTGACTCCTAGCTTTTCCTTTGGAAACTCACTATTCTTGGAGGAATATTTTATGGATATTACGGTAACATTCAGACATACAGAACCAATAGAAAGTCTAAAAACCTATGCCGAAGAAAAGATTTCCAAGATCAAGAAATATGTTGATTCCCCTATAGAGGCTCATATCGTATTGACCGTTGAGAAATTCAGGCATCAGGCGGATGTGACCCTTAATTTAAACGGTACTCTGATTAAAGCCGTTGAAGAAACAGGGGATATGTATTCGGCGATTGACCAGGTAATGGACAAGACTGAAAAGCAAGTCAAAAGGCATCTATCCAAAATAAGAAACCACCGATCAGAGAATTTGAAAAGTGAAGACAGGTCTGTGATTGGGGAGACAGATGATACAATGGCATTCGGTCAAGATGAAACTGTGATAGAGGTTGAAAAAATGGTTGCCAAGCCCATGGATCCGGAGGAAGCTGCTATGCAACTCAATCTCTCTCGACAGGAATTTCTTGTTTTCAGGAATGCCAAATCCAGAGAAATTAATGTGATTTATAAACGATCGGACGGTAATTTAGGGCTTATTGAACCGGTCAGCTAAAATTATTGGTAACCGTTCACGGGTTCAAAGGTTCATGAACGTTGAACCCTGAACCTGTGAACGTTTACAGTTATTGTTTATCGGTATAATGGATTGATAGGATGAAACTTCCTGAAATAATAGAAGAAAATAACATTGTCCCGGAGCTTAAGGCAAAGGACAAAAAGGGCGTTCTGGAGGAACTGGCAGAAGTAATATCCAGGCATGAGCCCTCTATAGACAAAGGGGCGCTTGTCAAAGTCCTCGTAGAGAGGGAACGACTGGGGAGCACAGGCATCGGTGACGGTGTAGCCATACCCCATGGAAAAATGAACGGTGTCAGTCGTCCCATTATCTCATTTGGAAGAAGCAGGCAGGGGCTCGATTTCGATTCTATGGATGGGCAACCCGCTCATCTGTTTTTTCTCCTCATAGCGCCGGAAGACTCTTCCAGTGTTCACCTGCAGGTTCTGGCAAAGATAGCAAAAATTCTGAAAAACAGAGACTTCCGTAAAAAGTTGATGGAGCCCGGCACTAAAAAAGAACTTTATCAAACAATTGTTCAAACCGATGAAGAATTTTAATTTTATTGAAAGGTTGTCAGGAAAACAATGATAGGATTACTAATTATTTCTCACTGCGACTTGGGGAAAGAATTCTTGAATGCTGCTAAATTTATTGTGGGACAGCTGAAGGCCGCTGATGCCATTTCCATTACCCAAACGACCGAGAGTGAGGAACTCCTGAAGACGATTTCAAAAAAAATAAAGGAACTTAACAGTGGTCAAGGGGTTCTTGTCCTTACTGATATGTTCGGTGGGACCCCGTCTAACCTGAGCCTTTCTTTCTTGAAGGAAGAAAGCGTAGAGGTTCTAACTGGCGTCAATCTGCCCATGGTTGTTGCCGTGGCCCAGGATCGAGATCGCCTTACATTGAGTGAGTTGGGAGAAAGGGCCGAGCAGGCTGGCAAAAGAAGCATCGCTTTAGCTGGGAAATTACTGCAATCAGAATGATCAGCCTTGTTGGGGGTGATTAGAATTTATAAATTCAACAGAAATAAGGAGGTAGAATGTAGAAGATGTCTTTAAAAGTAGCTATTAATGGTTTTGGGCGAATTGGCAGGATGGTATTCAGGGCGGGACTCAATAATGCCGATATTGAATTTGTGGCAGTAAATGACCTTACCGACCCTCCAACTTTAGCGCACCTGCTAAAATATGATTCAGTCCATGGTATTTTGGGCGCTGATATCTCACATACGGACCATTCTTTGATTGTGAATGGAAAAGAAATTGAGATCTATACAGAAAAAGACCCTGCAAGATTACCATGGAATGACATCGGGGTTGAAACGGTGTTCGAATGTACGGGCCTTTTCAGGGAACGGGATAAGGCTGCTGACCATCTGGAAGCAGGGGCCAGGAAGGTGATTATTTCTGCGCCTGCAAAAGGGCCTGATATTACGGTGGTCATGGGTGTAAATCATCATGAATATGATCCCGAAAGGCACCATATTGTTTCAAACGCCTCCTGCACAACAAATTGTCTGGCACCCCCTTGCAAGGTCCTTCTGGACCATTTTGGGATTGAAAAAGGACTCATGACCACGACCCATTCCTATACAGGAGATCAGCGGTTGCTCGATTTCCCGCACCGGGATCTCAGAAGGGCACGGGCTGCGGCCCTGTCCATGATTCCAACGACCACAGGTGCTGCGAAGGCCGTCTCTTTGGTCCTGCCCCAATTGGAAGGAAAACTGAACGGAATGGCTATTCGTGTACCAACGCCCAATGTGTCGGTGGTAGACCTTGTTGTCCAACTGGGAAAATCTGCTACGGTGGATGAAATCAACAGTGCTTTCAAGGAAGCCTCTGAAACCAGCCTTAAAGGAATCCTGGCTTACAGTAATGAACCTCTGGTTTCCACGGATTTTAATGGTACCTCGGTCTCCTCAACGATCGATGGCCTCTGCACAATGGTAGTTGGCGATATGGCCAAGATCCTGGCCTGGTATGACAATGAATTCGGCTACTCAAGCCGCATGATAGACCTGGCTCTTTATATGGCGGGCAGTTAATTTCAGGAGTGTGAGAATAATGGAAAGAAAACCTTTGATTGCTGGCAACTGGAAAATGAACCTGGATCTTGACGAGGCTGTTTCGCTCGTCAACGCCATTGCAGATAGTATTTCGGGCTTTCAGGAGGTGGATGTGCTGGTGGCCCCCCCATTTACGGCCCTAACCGCAGTAAAACAGGCCATTGGAAACTCCAAGATTTTATTGGGTGGCCAGAACATGCATTGGGAAATGAGTGGCGCATTTACTGGTGAGATATCGGGGAAGATGCTTCAGGAAATTGGGTGCACCCATATCATTTTGGGTCATTCAGAAAGAAGAATGCTTTTTGGCGAAACGAGCGAAGTGATTGATCTCAAGGTGAAATCAGCAGTGGCCTTGGGTCTTGTCCCAATTTTGTGCATCGGAGAGACCATTGAACAAAAGGAGGCCGGCCAAACATTTGAGGTGATTGAGGATCAACTGGTTGCTTCTTTAAAGAATTTCAGGGTGAATAAGGACTTGCCGCCCTCTACAGTTTTGGCTTATGAACCTGTATGGGCAATCGGTACGGGTCTAACCGCTACCCCTGAACAGGCACAGGAGGTCCATTATTTTATCCGGAAGTGGGTTGAAAATAATTTTGACTCCAAGTTAGCCCAGCAGATCAGAATACTCTATGGTGGGAGCGTAAAACCGGACAATGTTAAGGAACTTATGTCAGAGACTGATATAGATGGGGCCCTTGTAGGAGGCGCGAGCCTGAAGTCAGATTCCTTTGTCCGGCTTATTCGTTTTCAGGAAGTGTAATTTTTATTGCAAAATATTAAAATTTGGATAAAATAACAGATATCTATTGCTCAAAAAAAGTAACATCTAAGTAAGTCTGGGCATTCCGACTGCTTCCCCCTTTTGCAAAGGGGGATTGAGGGGGATTTTTCTAATTCAGCCCCGATTTATTGAGAACTTACCAAAAAAAGGGGTAAAGAAGTGAAATTTATCATTATCGCTGTGCATGTGAGCGTCTGTATCGCTCTTATCATGATTGTTCTTCTTCAAAGAGGTAAAGGGGCAGACATGGGAGCGGCTTTTGGCGGTTCAAGCCAGACGGTGTTCGGAAGTGGCGGCGCAACATCTTTTTTGCACAAAGTAACGACGGTAGCAGCTATAATATTTATGCTGACGAGTCTGGGCCTTTCGTTCTTCTACGGTAGAGTGGGCACCTCATCTATTATGGAAGGTGTCCCGCACACAGAGGTGCCTGCCGCTACAAGCACTGAGACGCCTGCGAAGACCGGGGAAACTCAGTAAGTCAAATAATTCTGGGGATACTTGCCGAAGTGGTGGAATCTGGTAGACACGCTATCTTGAGGGGGTAGTGCCTTACGGGCGTGCGGGTTCAAGTCCCGCCTTCGGCACCAGTTTCATTTTAATTTTTAAAATATTGTCGGAGAGTTAGCCTTATGCGCTAATTCTCCGTTTTTTATTTGGAGCATTTTATCCTATTTCTAAAACTCTCATTAGTAACATCTCAATAAGTACGGGATTCCGACTGCTTCCCCCTTTTGCAAAGGGGGATTGAGGGGGATTTTCTAATACAGCCCGGGTTTATTGAGAACTTACACTCTCATTATAAAAGAACAAATTTCTCATTAGTTGTTCTTTGTAGAATATTCGACGGGGTCGCTGCCGGGGGCTGAAATGCCGCGGCGCACAAGCAGTGAACCGTCCAGTCGGTAAAGATCTATCAGTGCCTTCAGATAGTTTGCGAGGGCCTGCACTTCTGCGATCCGGCTGATCAAAAGATCACGCTGGGCCTGAGCCACCAGAAAGTTGGTTGATTTTCCTACCCGAAACTTTTCGGTTTCGATGCGCAGCTTTTCTTCATCAAACTTACGGGTGGCAGAAGAGGCTGAAATTTGCTCCTTGGTGCGATTTACTTCAATGTAAGCATTTCGCACATCCAGATCAACAAGCTGCTTTAGGTTATCTAAGGCCATTTCGGCCTGATCCTGGCGAAGAATAGCCCTCCGGTGCTGCGCCCTGGCATCGCGGTTGAGAATTGGATATTCGAAGTTGAGCCCTGCCATCGCATCATAGCTGTCTCCAGTAATATCGCTCACCGACCCTGAGAAGGAGTCGGAATATCCGGTCTTCCCAAGGGTAACAAAAAGATCCATTCGGGGAAGCAGCCCGTTTTTTGTGCGAACGACTTCAAGGTCTTCCAACTGAATATTTAGTTTTGCCTGGTTGATCACCGGTCGCATGCGAATAGCTAACGCCACGTGTGCCTCCACTTTATCAAGTTTTATTTCCGGCAGTGTGGGTGGATGCACCAGGGTGACGTCCCGATACCAGAGGGTCTGCCCTGGCGGGTTTAGCAGCCGGAGCAGCCGGAGCCGGGTTGACTCCATTGTACTTCTCGCATTGATTAGCCCCTGTTGCTGGGCGGCCACCTCGGCCTGCACCGCCGCAAGCTCTGCTTCTGCCATGGCTCCCACCTGGATCATCTCTTCAGTCTCTGCTATCTGTTGCTTGGCAAGCTTTAGGGATTCCTCTACGATTTCGATCTGCCGCTGGGATAGGGCATAGTCCCAATAGGTGGTTTCAACCTGCGCCAGTAATGATTCGCTAAACCCCCGAAGCTCGTATTGGGTGATCTCGGTTTCGAGCCGCGATTGACGAAGCCGGGCCAGGTTTACATCAGTGCCGTACCCGCGAAGCAGCGACTGGGTGACCGATAGCCCGAGGAAGGTGGAGGAGAACAGGTCATTGTACAGGTTGGAATCTGTGGTCCTTGTGATGGCGCCTGCTTCCAGAAATGTGCCGGTGGGAAAGTATTCTTTGAAAGAAATGCTTCCCTGGTAGACATCGTTTACCGAACTTTCAGTATAGCTTCCGGACTGGTTGAGGCCCCTACTATCGTTTCGACGGGCAGAGATTTCGGCCTCTACCGTCGGGTCGAACACGGCCCGCTCCTGATCCTCAAAGGTTTGCCGGATAGAAGGATTAAGCCGTTCCACCACCAGCGAACGGTTGTTCTCCAGGGCGATGAGAATGGCGTCTTCTACTGTGATTTTAAGCGGGCCTTTTTCCGGAAGATTCACGGCCTGCGGGGTCTTGGGCTTGATTTCAACTGGTGCCGGCATGTCATTTGTACTGTGTGTGGCCGACGGGATTTTTTTATCTGCGGTCTTTACGTCTTTTGTGGTCACACAGGATGGCGGCAAAAGTAAAAGGCCCAAAAAAAGCAACATTCCATATGACTTTCGAAAGCAGGAGATTAGCATCATGTCGGATCCTCGTGCCGCGTCTCATAAGTTTTGTCCCTGATTTTGGCAATTTATTATGTCATCAAATCACAGGAACAACCTAAAAAATACGAATATCGAAATACGAAATACGAAACAATATCGAAATGCGAATTTTCAAAATTCTAAACAATAAACGTCATGATACGACCATTTCTCGTTTTGGTCATTGATATTTTTGTCATTTGTATTTGTTTCGAGTTTCGATATTCGAATTTTGGATTTTCCCGTCACCCTGCTCCATAACGGCGGAGGCCTCAGCCTTTAGCTTCTTTCGTTCAAAGAGCGCATATACAGAGGGGACCACCACCAGCGTAATCAGGCTCGAACTGAGCAGCCCGCCTATAATGGCCCTGGCCATGGGTGCCTGGGCTTCACCGCCCTCACCTATGCCAACAGCCAACGGTGTCATGGCCAAAATGGTGGTTGTGGCGGTCATCATAATAGGCCGGAGGCGTCTCCTGCCGGCCTCTATAATGGCTTCTTGAACCGGCAGCCCGTCCCGGCGGCGCAGCAAGTTGATGTGATCCACCAGCAGGATAGCGTTGTTCACCACAATGCCGCCCAGCATGATACAACCGATATAGGATTGAACATTAAAGGTGGTATCGGTCAAAAAGAGCATCAGGATCACTCCGATAGCTGCAAGCGGCACGGAAAACATCACTACAAAGGGATA
>JAUWMY010000367.1 GCA_030612945.1 Desulfobacteraceae bacterium | reverse complement strand
TGGGTATGGCTCCACAAGCGATGGAAAGCTCACCATCGATATCTTTACGCAGAATCCCTGGCAAAAAGAAAACGCCGCAGGGAAAAAAGGAAGGCGCGACATTCTGCAAATATATGATCTATTACTCAAACTCTTCAGATTCCTCTGTGGGATAGAATAGGAAAAGCGTTTCATCCCTTATCTTTTTAGGTGCCTCGCGGAGAAGATACTCCTCCGCATCCCTTCGGAAAATCTTTGCCCGCTTTTCAAGATTATTGAGCTTACCAGCTACCCCCGTCTGAATTAGCATTGCCTTAACATCTCTGAAGAGATCTTCACTGCCGTGCAGCAGCGTGCCTTCATGGAGGATCTTACAGGCAACCATATGTTTGAATGTCTCGAACCTGATCTGCTCCTTAACCCGCACAACTTTCTTTACAATATAGTCGATCTCTTCTTTAACGTGGGGAGAAATGAGAAGCCTGTATTTTTCCTGGTAGATAGCGTCGTCTAGTCTTTTCATCAGGTCATCAGGGGTTTGATCGTCGGCGATAACAACCAGATCTATATCCGAGCCTTTGACGAGTTTCCCCGTACTTCTCTCCGGACGCGGTACATCGTGAGCCATGTTATAGACAATGTCCCCGGCAATAATGAAACAGAGCCGGTGATCAAGAAGAAAAAGGCTTTCAATCTGGCCTGTAAGACCGGAAACGACATGGTAGGCCAGTTTTAGTTTAGCCCTGCTGACCGCTTCGATGTGGGAGGTCAATTCCACGGCCCTGCTTTCAAGTGGATTCGGGTCCGCGGAAATGCCTACGACAGAGTAAGTCAAAAATTCCCGCCAGATTGATGGAGACAGTCTTGCGAATCCTTCCACACGGCGGTCCAGCCGTAAGTACCGTGTACCCACGGTTCGGATTGCCAGGTTTTTGGACCCTTTACAGACCTGCCACAGGATGATCCCATCGCCACCAAAAGTTTTCCATATCTCTGACCCCGTCAAGGGGCCTTTATGTTCTATGCGTTTAATAATCTCTTTTTCCATTCAGATATCCTTACTGCCTTCCGAATTCCGAATTATCATTTTTCGACGTTGTCTGGCGAGTTCTCGCTTATCGACCACTTCATCCGATTCATCTATGATTTCCCTGCCAAGAATTTCCTCCAGGATATCTTCCAGCGTGATCAAACCTTCAAGCCCTCCATATTCATCAAGAACCACAAAGAGGTGCTGCCTTAAATCCAGAAACTCCATCAACACCTTGTTTAATCTGGCCGTTTCAACCACAAAATGAACTGGTCGCATGAGTTCCGTGAGGCGCATATCTACCTTGCCTTCCGTAAGTGCCATGGAAAGTTCTTTTGTGAGTACAATACCCACCACATCCTCAGTATCCTGATCGTAAACCGGAAACCGGCTGTGTTCCCATTTTTTTGGTATTTTGATGGCTTCCTGCAGTGAAAGATGTTCGCTCAGGGAAAAGACCACGGTTCTGGGTGTCATGACATCTTTGACTTTCTTATTTTGCAGGGTCAGAATATTCTCAATGGCCTGTTCCTGATACGGCTTGATGCCACCTGTCCTAAGGCTCATTTCGGCCATGATTCTAATCTCTTTGGCGGTTACCGATTCTTTGGTTTTACCCCTGTAAACCAGTTGTGTGATCAGTCCGCTTAACCAAATGGCCGGCGTCATGAGCCAGACAAGCAATTTCAATGGATAGGCAACAAAAGGTGCCAGTTCCCTGCCATAGACCACTCCTGCTGTCTTGGGAATGATCTCGGAAAAGATTAAAATTACCAGGATGAAGAACACAGAAAAATACACAAGCCACTCATGTCCGAAAACCGCAGTTGCAGCCGCGCCTGCAAAGGCTGCCCCTGCTGTGTTGGCGATGGTATTGAGTGACAGTATGGCTGCTATGGGTCGGTCTACATTCTCCCGCATTTTCTTAAAGATTTTTCCCCCAGGTTTTCCTGCCTTGGCCATTACTTCAATATGCCTTATGGGTAGAGCATATAGAACCGCCTCAAAAAGCGAGCATCCGGCAGATATGAAAACGGCAAAACTCACTGCGAGAATTAGTTCTAACATTTTTTATTAAACCTCCTCGGTAACATCTCAAAAAGTCCTGGTAATCCCAGCTCTACTATACGTGTTAGATAGTCATTTGTGATGCCCTATGGAATAAAGTTCAAATGACAAAATCCAAATGTCAAATCAAATCCAAAACCCCAATGTCAAAATGTTTTCCAAAACGATCAGTTATTTATCTTTTTCGTAAGTTCTCAATAAATCCGGTTGGTATTGGAAAAATCCCCCCTGGCCCAGACCTGGCCTTGATACTTTGCGAGAGTGGCTGATCGAATATAACCGCTTCGTTAGGTTATGACATATGTCCACCATGTCGCGCCAGGGCAGGCCTCAATCCCCCTTTGCAAAAGGGGGAGGCAGTCGGAATGCCCGAACTTTTTGAGATGTTACTCTTTTACCCATTGTGCATATTCACTAGTGCAGGCTGAGTTTGAATTACTGGGTGGACATATTGTTTTTAGCCTTTGTCTTTTGACATTCATTTGAAATTTGTGCTTTGACATTTGTCCTTTAAATTCATTTTATTTCAATATTTGGACCCTTTTAGTGTCACCATTCAAGCTACCCCTTTCAGGGGTGGTAATTGACTGCATCCGGTTTGTTGATATTAAAAAAGGACGTCAATTCGGGATCAAAGCGTCGAATTTCGTTTTCATCAACGTAGCGGACCGATACCTTGGGGAAGAAACGGAAAATCTGGTATTGGCTGGAATCAATCAAGCGTTTTATTGGCGGAAGGCAACCCTTGCCATAGAGTGCATGCAGTGCCTCGGTGCCCGCATGTGTCCTGGGAACCACTGCATCAAAATCGTACCGGACCTCCACCATATAATGAATGAGCTCCCGGTTAAGATGAGGCATATCACAGGCCACAAAAAAGCCTGCTTCATTTTTAATAGTCATCAACGCTGTAAAGATTCCGCCTAAGGGTCCCAGGCCCTTAATGAGATCTTCATGCATTGGGAGTTTAAGGTAGGAGTATTCATCCGGGGTATTGGTGATGAGGATCAGATGTCTAAATAGAGATCCCATAACATTGATAACTCTTTCAATCAATGGAATGCCGTCAATTGTCACCAGGGCCTTGTTCCTGCCATAGCGGAGGCTCTTGCCGCCCGCAAGGATAACCCCTGTAATATCTTTTATTTTCTCCATTCCCTGTTCATTATTCGATATCTTTTATAATCAAAATTTAAAATAGGCCTATATTTATCTCCTAAGTTAACGCCTGTGCCCTTCGGGGGTGAGGGGCATAAGCGCTAAGTTATCTTGTAAACGTTCACACGTTGTATTTATGCCATACAAGGCTGTTTTGAAAAAAAGATGAACGTCGAACATCGAACATCGAACGGCCAACATCGAATTAAAAAACAAACATCCAATACCGAACATTCAACCACGCCAAGGCGTGGTTTGTTATCAAGCGTTTTGATACTCGTAACGAAAATCTTAATTAATTCTTCTGGTTCCTGTAAAATATCATCTAATAGCAGGTTTTTTAATTAGTGGTACACGCTGAATAAGTTTTAATCATCTCTGGGTCTCCCTTTTTCCCATTCAAAATTCGATGTTGGACGTTCGACCTGCCCGCAATGCCTTTGGGTCGTCTCGGTAGAATGTCCTTGTGTCTTGGCCCGGTGTCAAT
>JAUWMY010000450.1 GCA_030612945.1 Desulfobacteraceae bacterium | reverse complement strand
ACAGAAGCTCTAAGAATTTTTCAAATGGGTGTGTTGAATGGCCAATTGTGTACAGTTCGTGCATCCTTTGTTCCTCTTCAAGAGACTTCTTTGATACCTCAATTGAGGTGGTACTTGGTACTCGTTACTTGGTACTGGTTTAGAGGAATATTTTTCATTTTTTATATCTCTATCAGAGAAGGTAACCGTTCACGGGTTCAAAGGTTCAGAGGTTCAAAGGTTGCATTCTCATCACCATACGACATTTTGTAAACGTTTTGTACGGGAAAACCGACCGCTTCCACATCCTCACAAACCTGCCCGCCATTGCCGACCTCTTGGGATATGCCCGTTCTTTACATGACAGGCGAGGCAGGCGGGTCTGGAACATGGTATTTGGCAATTATGTGACAAAACCAGCATTTGTGCGAGGACTTCAGGTCTTCAATTTTGTCCTTGTCCCTAACCCTGAACGTTGAACCCTGAACCTGTGAACGCTTACAAAAACAGTTTATTATCAATTCAATTTTAAAATAACTTGATTTTAGTTAAAAACA
Organism: Desulfobacteraceae bacterium; assembly: GCA_030612945.1. Lineage (GTDB taxonomy): Bacteria > Desulfobacterota > DSM-4660 > Desulfatiglandales > Desulfatiglandaceae > 4484-190-2. The sequence continues at coordinate 2,633 of JAUWMY010000450.1, read as the reverse complement.
GATTACTATAGAGGGTAACCAAGACGTCTCGCCTTTTTGGGTGACACTATTTAGTTCTAAGGGGAAGACCCAGTTGTCAAAATAGGCATCTTGTCGCGTTGAGACGAGATGCCCTTTTATTTGATCAGGTTTGTGAAGCAATTTGAGAGAAAAATAAATTTGGGGGTATGCAGCTCAATGGTAAAAGGAACAGATGAAATGGCAGAAAACGGGTTCTCCGTAACGGAAAACGTGTATTCCACCTTTGATGATGACCAGAAAACTTTTTCTGAAGAGATGATGGAAGATCTCAATGAAAACGAGGAAAACATCCAAGGCAGCGATAACTTTATGGAATTATACGAAGAGAGTTTGAAAAGCATCCATGAGGGTAAGGTTATCAAAGGAGAAATCGTTCAAATAGATAAGGAATTTGTGCTGGTTGATATCGGTTATAAATCAGAAGGACAAATTCGCATCTCTGAGTTTGTTAACCTGGAAGGGCAGCTTACTGCCAAAGTGGGTGACAAGGTAGATGTCCTCTTAGTGCGTAAAGAGGATAAAGAGGGGCGTATTATTCTTTCCAAGGAAAAGGCTGCGAGGGTTAAGATATGGGATGATGTTGAAGAAGCCTACAAGAACCATGATACCGTAAGAGGTAAAATAATTTCTCGGGTGAAAGGGGGGCTTTCTGTCGATATTGGCGTACAGGCTTTCTTACCTGGGTCGCAGGCCGATATGAGGCCAGTCAGGGATTTGGGGACACTGGTAGGAGCAGAGCATGATTTCAGGGTCATAAAATATGAAAAGCGCCAAGGTAATATCGTCCTGTCTCGTCGGGCTGCCTTAGAGGCAGAGCGAAAAGCTCTCCGGGAAAAAACACTTGAACTACTCGAAAAGGACGCAATCCTTGAGGGAATAGTTAGAAATATCACCGATTATGGCCTGTTTATCGACCTTGGCGGCATTGACGGCCTTGTTCATATTACTGATATGTCCTGGGGCAAGATCGGACATCCATCAGAGATATATCAGATTGGAGACAAGATAACGGTCAAGGTTTTGAGTTTTGACAAGGAGAGAGAAAGGGTATCTCTCGGCATCAAACAGTTAACACCTGATCCGTGGAGCGGGGCTCAAGATAAATACCCAGTGGGTGTCAGCATAACAGGCCGTATCGAGAGGCTGAAAGAATACGGTGCCTTCGTAGAGGTGGAAGAAGGCATGGAAGGCCTGATTCATGTGTCTGAAATGTCGTGGACCAGAAAGGCGAAGCATCCTTCTCAGATATTGAGCGTCGGCAATATCGTGGAAGCCAAGGTCTTAAGCCTCGATATTGCCAAAAAGCGGATTTCCTTGAGTATAAAGCAGCTTGAACCAAATCCTTGGGATACCATTGCTGAACATTATCCTATAGGGGCTATTATAGAGGGAAAGATAAAGAATATCACTGACTTTGGTATTTTTATCGGCATTGATGAAGGTATTGATGGCCTTGTCCATATATCTGACATATCATGGACCAAAAAAATAAACCACCCTTCGGAACTTTACGGAAAAAACGACGAAGTGCAGGCAGTTATCTTAGACATTGACAAGGAGAATGAGCGTTTTTCATTGGGAATCAAACAACTAACGCCAGATCCATGGAATGAAATCCCTGAAAAATATAAACCCGGCACCCAAGTTTCCGGTACCGTGACCAACGTCACCGATTTTGGCCTCTTCGTTGAGCTGGAAGAAGGTATAGAGGGCTTAGTTCACGTCTCCCAATTACCCAAGGGCAAACAGGACAATGCACTGGAGGGATTTCAGGTTAAGGATGAAATACAGGCCGAGGTTGTTAATGTCTCAAAAGAGGATAAAAGGATAGGGCTTTCCATTCGAAAACTGAGGGAAAGCTCGGAAAAAGGTAGTCATAAAAGCTACGTGAACAATGAGAAACAAGCCACGTCTAATATAGGAGCGCTGTTAAAAGAAAAAATGCTGGATTCACAGGCTCAAACCTTACTCGATAGCCAGGAATCAGAACTTGACGAAGCGGCGGAATCAGAGTCGGATATTGAGATTGGGCCGACCGACAGCTCTTCCGCGAAACCACAACCTGAAGAGACTGACTCCATTTAGGACCCGGCAACTGGTTATAAATCTTATCATCTGTGGTGCTGTTCTTCGCGACCGAATCTTGGGGCTCGCTCAGAAACAACTTCACATTTTTGCATCTCATCTTCAGGCTGTCTTTGGACGATCCTCATTCGCAAAGTCCTTGAAATAGCTCACTATCCCTGTGGCTTTGCTCAATCGAATCGTACAAATCCAACCTAAATCTGAGCGCCAATTCTGCGAAGTTATTTCTGAGCGAACCCTTAGGGCTTGCACCCTCCCTCTCGTTTTCACTTTCTTCGTTTTAGTTGACGCTTTGCGATTTTTTCGCTATAGATATCCCTGCATGCACACAGAATAATGGAAGAATAGTAAAAGGATTTTTTTCATGAGGAAGGTAATACCTGAATCTTGCACCAAGTATCGTAGCGAGGCGCAGAAAGCCTTGTGTTTAAAGCGAAGTTGGAGTGATTTTGACCCGCAGGCATATTACCTATATGGTGAGGATCAAAATCATGAAACGAGCTTTAAAGGCAAAGCGCTTCAAGCCG
>JAUWMY010000330.1 GCA_030612945.1 Desulfobacteraceae bacterium | reverse complement strand
AGATTTTCAAGATTGTTAATTGGAGAGGTTCCGTTGAAAAGATGATTGGTAATGGCGGGGGATTGTTTATAGAAGTCGGGCCAAAGAAAGTACTAAGCAATATGATTAAAGATATTGATTCATCCGTATCGTGTTTGAATGTTGAAGATATGGAGTCTCTTGAAAAAACAGTGAATGAATTGAAAAAACAAACAGAGGATTTATCTGAAGAGGAATTAACTAAAGAGGATTTATCTCCAGAGACCTCTCAGGGGGAACCACTAACTGAGTGATGCCAATGTCATTAACTTAATGTACGTTCCTTTAAAGTCCCCCTTTATAAAGGGGGATTTAGGGGGATTTTTCAAGCGGTTTATTAAATCCCCCCCGGCCCCCCTTTTCAAAGGGGGGAGTGCTTGGTCTTAAGTTAATGACATTGACTCGTGACTCGCAACTGAACTTCTACTCATCAAGACAGCATTTCCAGCTCTTTTTTTTCAAGCGCCCTTATCCGATCCCTTAAAAGCGCCGCTTCTTCGAACTCCAAACTTCCCGCCGCCGTCTTCATCCTGCCCGTGAGATCCTCGATCATCTCTTTAAGGCGCTCCGATGTCATATATTCACCTTCCTCTTCTGCTACGGCAGGGACAGTCACGTAATCAGCCTCATAAACAGAGCCCATGATTTCATCTATGTTCTTTTGAATGGAAGTGGGCGTGATGTGATAGATCCTGTTATATTCAAGCTGAATCTCGCGGCGCCGGTCGCTTTCATCGGTTGCCTTTTTAATTGAATCGGTTATACGGTCCGCATAAAACACTACGGTTCCGTTGATATTCCTGGCCGCTCTGCCACACGTCTGGATAAGAGACCTTGCTGACCTGAGAAATCCCTCTTTATCAGCGTCAAGTATGGCGACAAGAGAAACCTCAGGGAGATCGAGTCCTTCCCTCAACAGATTTATGCCAACCAGAACATCAAAGACCCCTAATCGAAGATCCCGTATGATGGACATTCTCTCAAGGGTCTTTATGTCTGAATGCATATACCGAACGTTGACCTCCAGGTCTGAGAAATACTCCGTAAGATCCTCGGCCATTTTTTTAGTCAGGGTAGTCACAAGGACGCGTTCGTTCAGGCCAACCCTCTCTCTAATCAAACCCAGCAGATCATCCACCTGATTTGTCGCAGGCCGAATGATAATCGTGGGATCTATCAGGCCTGTGGGTCTGACGATTTGTTCTGCTATGGCCTGGGTCTTTTCGAGCTCATAAGGGCCGGGAGTGGCTGAAACATAGATGCGCTGCTTAATTTTTCTTTCAATTTCTTCGAATTTGAGGGGTCTGTTATCAAGGGCGGAGGGAAGCCGAAATCCGTAGGACACAAGAGTCTCTTTCCTGGATCGATCACCCCGGTACATGCCATTCAACTGTGGAACTGTAATGTGGCTTTCGTCTATGATGACCAGAAAGTCTTTTGGAAAGTAGTCGAGAAGTGTAGGAGGGTGTTCCCCGGGAGCCCTGCCGGTCAGGTGTCTCGAATAGTTTTCAATTCCATGACAATAGCCTATCTCCAACATCATTTCCAGGTCAAATCGGGTCCGCTCCTCAATGCGCTGGGCCTCCAACAGTTTGTTCTGAGAACGGAAATAGGTGATCTGTTCTTCGAGTTCCTCTGTTATTTGCCGGATTGCCCTCTCTCTGATATCCACAGTGGTTACGTAATGGGTGGCAGGGTATATTGTTATCCGGTTGAGGGGTTTTATGGTCTTACCGGTCAGGGGATCAATCTCCTGAATTTCTTCGACCACATCCCCGAAAAAACTGATGCGAACGGCCCTGTCCTCTTCATGTACAGGATAGATGTCCAGGACATCTCCCCGGACACGAAAACGCCCCCTGTAGAAGTCAGTTTCGCCCCGTTGGTACTGGATCTCTACAAGCTTCTTGACGGCATCCTCCCTTGTGAGGACGTTCTCTTTTTCAACATAAAGGAGCATATCGTGGTACGCCTCTGGTGAGCCCAAACCGTATATGCACGACACACTGGCCACAATGATCACATCCTCACGGTCAAGCAGGGACCTTGTGGCGGCATGTCTCATCTTGTCTATTTGCTCATTGATGCTGGCGTCCTTCTGGATGTAGGTATCTGACTGGGGGATGTAAGCTTCGGGCTGGTAATAATCGTAATAACTGACAAAATACTCTACCGCGTTGTTTGGGAAGAAATTCTTAAGTTCTCCATATAGCTGAGCTGCCAGTGTCTTGTTTGGCGCGATAATTAGTGTGGGTTTTTGCACCCTGTTAATGACGTGAGTCATAGTAAAGGTCTTGCCAGAGCCGGTAACGCCCAGCAAAACCTGATGGGCAAGCCCCTTTTTAAGCCCCTCAGAAAGCGTTTTTATTGCTTCGGGCTGGTCTCCACAGGGCGTAAGATCAGTGACGATTTCAAACATCAAGCCTCCAGGTGGTCCCCTGTGGCCCGTCTTCCAGGATAACCCCCAGCCCTTTTAGGCGCTCGCGTATCTCATCGGATTTTACCCAGTCCTTTGCGGCTCTTGCTTCGGTCCTGTCTTCAATCATCTTTTCGATCTCAGCGGGATCCGCATGTTTTTGAGTGCCGGCCAGTTGCCTGAAAAAATCCTCCGGCTGCTCATGCAGAAGGCCAAGGACACGAGCAGCAAGGAACAATTGATGCCGGTCGTTTTCGAGGCGACTGCGGGTTGTGTCGTTTAAGGGACCTTTGTCTGAATCCAGGAGTTTATTCATCTCCCTTACCTTCTCAAAAACCAGACCAATGGCTCCAGCCGTATTCAGGTCGTCATCCATCATATCAATAAATTGCTGCAGAAAGGGGTCAGTCTGATCTCCCGACAGAAACCTCAGAGATCCGTTTTCTTTCTGAATGGGGACTGCCGCATCCCCAAGCCTTTGGAGTGTCCTGTAAATTCGAACAAGGCCTGATTGGAGATCAAGGACCGCCTTTTTTGAAAAATCAAGTGGACCCCTGTAATGCCTGGAGAGAAGGAAAAGTCGAAGGACTTCGGGATGCCAGGATTTTAATGCATCACGTATGGTCAGAAAATTCCCAAGTGATTTTGACATCTTTTCCGATTCAACCGTGACAAACCCATTATGAACCCAGTAATTCGCAAAATTACCACCAATTGCCCCTATGGACTGTGCCCGTTCATTCTCATGGTGGGGGAAAAGAAGGTCCTTGCCGCCTCCATGTATATCAAAAGTGGGGCCTAAATAGTGGTTACTCATCACAGAACACTCTATATGCCAACCTGGCCTTCCGGGACCCCAGGGGCTCGACCATTGCGGTTCCCCCGGTTTCGTCCCTTTCCACAGGACAAAGTCCATGGGGTGCCTGTTTTTCTCGTCCACAGCAATCCTGCTTCCCGCCTGCATGTCATCGAGTTTTCTCCCTGAAAGTTTGCCGTACCCTTTGAATTTTTCAATGGAGAAAAACACATCATTTTCCGCAACATACGCATATCCCCGGTTTATGAGCGCGGTGATCATATTAATCATACCGTCAATATGCTCGGTGGCCCTGGGTTCCACATCCGCCTTCAGGACATAGAGCCGGTCCATGTCCTCGTAAAATGCGTCTATGAATTCCTGGGCGAGAGCGCTGGTATCCTTTCCAAGTTTGTTTGCTCGCTCAATAATCTTGTCATCCACGTCCGTGAAGTTACGCACATAGGTAACATCGAGCCCCTTTGCCCTGAGATATCTCACCAGGACATCGAATACGATGGCTGACCTGGCATGGCCAATGTGGCATAGATCATAGACGGTCACTCCACACACATAGATACCGACTTTACCTTCTTCCAGGGGATGAAATATCTCTTTCTTTTTATTCGCCGTATTATATAATCTGAGTGTCATACGCTTCTCCTTATAGTAGACGTTCAAAGGTTCCCCGCTTCCGCTTCGCTTCAGACGGGATCTTCGACAGGGTTCACGGTTCCCACTGGGCCGAAGGCAGGGTTAATTATCCCCATAAACCGTCCCGCAGCAGCGGAGTGGTCCCAGTTCTGCTGTGCGTGTTAGATAGTGATTTGTGATGCCC
>JAUWMY010000172.1 GCA_030612945.1 Desulfobacteraceae bacterium | reverse complement strand
GGTCCTGTCAACCGAGCAATCTTTGAATGTAGCCGGTTACCCCATTCTTGCTGTGAACGTCGATGTAGAAAAAATCCAGGGCAACGGCCATTATCATTACTCTATCCATGTGGACCTTCATCAAAATGTGCACTTAGAGAGAGATCCTCAAATTATGATAATAGGGGCTACTACCTGGGCATCCAGGAGTTACGGGGTAGATAGGGAGCTTGGCCATATGCGGGGCAGAATAAAAAACCACGTGAATGAATTTATCAAAGCCTATTCAGCCGCAAATTCAAAACCTAACGGTTCACCGCAAAGACGCTGAGGCCGCAGAGAAAAAACAAAAATCAATAGGCACCTTTTGCTTTCACCATATTCCGGATTGTTTTAAAAATAATCTTGATATCAAGCCACGAAGAGCAATTCGAAACATACCAGCGGTCAAGCGCAACACGCCCATAGTAATTACACTATTCAGCTTCCTTCTCGGATACAGTGAATGCTCAAAGACGTTGGAGAGTACTACAAGATCATATGCCTTTATGATTTGCATCGCCTCTGTCCTCCGCTCTCTGACCTCTGGTCTCTATCTTCTGACCTCCGGCTTCCGATCTCTTTCATTTTCTTAATTGACATAATCAACATACCGAGATACAATACTACAAAATGAGATACAAAGAGGTAATTCCCCATGCCGATAAGTCTGAGGATACACCCTGAAAAAGCGGAAATGATCAAAAAGGCTGCTATGAAAACCGGAATGACGAAGACTGCATATATCCTTGAAGCTGTGGATGAAAAATTAGGTCTAATCAAAAAACGCGAGCAGACTATCAGGGAACTTGCAGGCTGGCTGTCTCACAATGAAGCCAAAGAATTGCGGCAGTCACTTGAAATTTTCAATAAAGTGAACGAGGGAGACTGGGATTGAAAATAGTACTGGATACCAATATCTATTGTGATTTTGCAGAGGGGCTCCCCGATGCTGTAGATGCAATGGCCACCTATGGCGAGTATATTTTTATTCCTTCTATTGTTATTGGTGAACTGAGCTTTGGTTTTATGAAAGGAAGCAGGCAACAATTTAATGAAAAGAAACTTCAGCAGATCATAAACCGTTTAAGAATAGAAATCATTGATGTGAATAAGAATGTTGCAAGAAGATACGCTATTATCTATTTATCACTGGTTAAAAAAGGCGCTAAAATACCCATCAATGATGTGTGGATCGCGGCGTGTTGCATGGAAGTTGGGGGTACACTCCTGACAAGGGATAAGCATTTCGAGTTTGTTGACCAAATAGAATCGATCGTCTTGAAGAACTGACAAATATTGTGTCGGAATTAATACAACTTACTGAAATCATGACGTTTTCAATGTTATTCAACTTATGCCAAACAAATGGGATTTCTTCCTGAGGTATAATCTTCCCATCACGATAAATACCCCTAATAGCCGTCCCTGGCATATCCACAAGCGCACATTGAATAGTCCGATATTTCCTCCTCTGACCTCCCCCTGGACCTCCCCAAGGGCCACATTTCAAAATTACTTGACAAAATATCCCATTTGGGATACATATGCCACATGCTAAATTTAACTGGGAGGTATATCAATGAAAACCCAAACTACTATAAGGGTTGATCAGAATAATTACACTCAAGCTAAAATAATCCTAAAATATCTAGGATTGTCTTACTCACAAGCGGTTAATATTTTTAACAGCATGATTGTTTCTGCCAAAGGACTCCCATTTGAAGTAAAAATACCAAATAATGAAACAGTTCAGGCAATGGAAGAGGCAAAAAACTTAGAAGGTGATTTTGTTACTCTGGATGAGTTCAAGAAGTAACGTTTATGCAATTATTCAGAGCCAAGATCTTTAAAAAGGACTATCAGAAACTCAAGATAACCGACAAGCAATATGCTAAATATATTAAGTTCTTATCGTTACTGTTAGAAGGCAAATCGCTGCCTCTTGAAGCAAGGGACCACAGCCTGATTGGAAATTATTCAGGTTTTAGAGAATTTCATATTGGTGGAGACGTATTGGTTGTATATTATATTGAAGACGACATTATCAGGTTAACAAGGATCGGCAATCATTCTCAGATGTTTAAATAGCCGTATGTCCGGCACCTTTACCACACGTTCCCGGCCCTCTGACCACTGACTCCTGTCTTTTTCCATCCTGACCCCTGACCTCGGATTTCTGACCTCCGACCTCTCTTCCCTTTCCTCTTTCCTATCTCCTATTTCCTCTTTTCCCTTTTCCCTTTTCTCTCTCCTGTCTCCTATTTCCTCTCCCCTGGTAGAGATAGATTCTTGATTTGAAATGGATGACGAACATCTGTCAAATGTGTTGACACGACCCTTTGTCTTGATCTTTTTCCTTGACATAAAGTACTTTTTTTGATAGAAGAATATATTATTTTATTAGGTACTGTTTTTTTATTTTACTATCTATCCCCGTCATACCCACGTAGAGACTGACCCAGCGAAGTGAGGGGCGGGTAGGATTTGCACATACTTTCTGGTAATTTTAACTCAATTAGGCCCTTATAAAAAATATTGTGCGCAAAAGGCTCACAAATTTAGATTCCAACAGCGAAGCGCTCTGTTGCCAATAAATTTAGGAATTCAGGAATTCAGGGATTAGATCGAAGCGGTTGTTTTTAATTCCTCAATCCCTCAATTCGCAATTCATCAATTCCGGTTTATCCGGGTTAGGGTATAATTAAATTTTTCAGTTATTAATTTTTGTAGTTACCTTCAATTCCAATTGAAGAGGGAGGGTACACCATGTTGCAGATAGTCAAAAGCAAATCATGCATTAAAGCAGTTGTTACCATCGTATTGCTCGCTTTCGCGACCGCGGGCTTTGCTTCCGGTTTATATCCGGCAAGAATAATGCCCACGGGCAAGGTCTTCGTTTATCAGGAGGACAATAAAGTGAGCGAGATCAGCGCTGAAGCCCCGCTCCCTGAAGGCTTCTTATTGTTATGCGACGGTAAGGCCGGTTTGAAAATGGATGGCCTCTACTGGGTGGCAGCCGATAAAAGCCTGTTTTCTGTCACCACTAACGCAGACAGCGTGGAATTTGAACTGCGGGAAGGAACCGCTTATTTTGCCTTATCCGAATTGCCTCGGCCAATAGTATTCATTACACCTCACGGAGTTTTTACCGCTCAGGAAGCGACGCTGAACGCATCCACTGATGGGGGTTTATTGAAAGGCTACGTAGCGGTGACATCGGAGGGCACCGAAATCGGGGTTATCGAGGGAGGTTCATTGCTGATTTCGAGCCCTGAAGGGGAAAAGCTGATCCAGGCAGGTAACCGGATTAAGGTGGCCCAGAATACCGAACAAGCCGCCGCCTCTGCGGCTTCAGCACCCAAAAAACCAGGCACAAAGCCAAAGAAAGGTACCGGAAACAAGGTTCTTTACGGAGTTCTCGGCGCAGCAGCCGCCGCAACCATAGTTGCCCTTGCTGTTAATAGCGGGGACAAAAGCAACGCTGGCAGCAGGGACGCAAGCCCTTCCTCCCCATGATTGGTTATTTAAGACCTTACGAATTATTTCTGCGCATCTTGTGGCAAAAAATTGTATTGGGCTATCCTCAAATAATTGAATATTTTCGATTGCCGGGAATTATGGCGGCGGCCCATGGCCTGTGGGGAGCCGCCATTTTCATGCACGCACGGTCTGAACAATGAAGATTGTAATAAGAAAGCGGCATGTATTTTACTGTTTCATGGCAATTGGCCTGGGGATGTTCCTTGGCACCTGGTTGGGATGTGGCGGCTCACAGAGCAGTCTGATTGCTCAACATACTGGTAAATCGGACAAAAGCAACGAAATATCCCAGATCAACGAGCGGTTGTTTGCCTCTGCTCAGATGAATGTCTCCCCCATTGATGATCTGATTGGTTCTGGAGATTTGCTGCATGTATCCGTGTTTGAGGCCAAAGATCTTGAGAAAAAGGTTCGCGTCAATTCACGGGGCTACGTCACCCTTCCGCTCCTTGGACAGGTTCTTGTGAAAGGATTAACAGCGCGGGAAGCTGAAGAGAAAACCGAACATCTGTACCGGAAGCGCTATATTAAGGATCCCCATGTCAATATATTCATTGAGGAGAGCTTTAGTCAGCGGGTTACGGTTGTGGGCCAGGTGAAGAGTCCTGGTACCTATGATTATCTCTCGAAACAGCGGCTCATAGATGTTTTGGCCCTTGTGGGTGGTCTGAACGATAATGCCGGCAGGACCGTGCAAATTCGCCGTATCGGCAGCGAGCCTGACGAACATGGCATGTTCTTCGTTGATCTGGATAAGCTCATCAACGAAGGCAGGACTGAGCTTAATGTGGAAATCAATGGCGGCGATGTTATTTATGTGCCGGAGGCAGGCGTTTTCTTCGTGGACGGGGCCGTGCGCAGGCCGGGATCGTATCGTATTAAGGAAAAAATGGTCCTGCGAGAAGCTTTGATGGCAGGGGGGGGGCTTGCCCCTTATGCCAACAAAGACACCGTTATTCTGATACGGCCAAAGGAAAATGGGGATCGAGAGCCCATTGATATTGATCTCCAAAAACCGGAAGGATCTGAACTGGAAATCAAGGATCGAGATGTTATCATCGCCAAAGGCAGCGTCCTGGGAAAAGTGATGCAGGGTTCAGGGATGGGCATTGGGTTTCCCGGGTTGTTCTGGATCGGTTATAAAAGCCCGGAACGCTAGGGGTTCACAGGTTCCCCGTAACCAGTTACAACCCATTCATCCATAGTTCAAGCAAGCCCTCAGGTGCATCCGGGTAAGCGTGACCCATATTTCTAATTCTGAGCCTTAAGTTTTTAGTGTTTGTAGCGCTGGTCATAAAGCTGTAGACATGCTTTCTGAAAAGGAGGACTCCATCCTTGTCTTCCTCATGGAAATAGCGTATGTCGCGATCCTGATATTTAACCTTTTGAACATAAGTTTCCGCATACCCTTTGCTTTGTAAAAACTTAGACAATTTCTCCATAATTCTTTTGTCTTTTTCCTTCGAATAAAAAAGGCATACCTTGTGGTTGCTCAATTCTATTTGATCCTGCCTCTTTTTTAAATCACCCACTTCTGTTTGAGGCATTACCAACAATTCACTATTGATTTGTTTTTTCTCACCCGGATCGTTCACTGTTCTGGCTGAGTCGTCAACCTTTGATTCAACCTCCTCCAACTGTCCTTCTATTACTACTCCATTTGGTGTGTCTAAATTTTTTTCACCTGTGGCGCTATATCTTCCTGCCGGGGCATGCTCCTGTTTTGTGGGATAGCTCCCATCCATGATAGCGCTTTGCTGGAAAAGGAAATCGAAGATAAAACCGGCTATGATCAAAACCAGGAACAGTCCGCCCAGTTGGTAAAAGTACCTGGCATTACCCTGATGGCTTCGGCTTTGATGAAGCCCTTCATACCAGGTGCCAAGGGACCGCCGGCTTTGGTCGTATTGCCGGCGTAGAACGGGATCTTTTAGAGTCAGATAGGCCTCGTGCAATGCAAGGAAATCCTTGCTGCCCTGTTCTCCCAAACTGCTGGTATCAGGGTGCGAATCATAGGCCTTTTTCCGAAAAACTTTCCGTATTTCACTCTCATTGGCCTGGGGGCTAACCCCAAGAAGTTCATAATAGTCGGTCTGGGCCTCGGGGGCTACCGCCAATCCAAGAGAACGTGCAACGGGTTTGAGCTTTTCCCGGAGCCTGTGCACATTGATGCCCTCTCGACGGCAAACTGTCGTCAACAGCCTTAAGAATTTCTGGTCATCTTTTAATTCGTCCTTAACGATAAGGGAACACAAAATCAAATAGGTTGCATCGCTGGCTACCAATTGAATGTGGGACGGGGTATCAGACCTTACCAAAAGCTGTTGAATAAATCGGGTCAACAGTTTCTCATTGTAGAGAATGCTGTTATGGCTGCTTTTCAAATTTCACCCTAAGGGCTTGCGCAAGCCCTAACTTGGATAGGCGGGAACAAACTGACTCGGATTTTCCTGGGAGAAAAAACATGGGTTTCAAACTTAGGAATGATGGAATATTGAGTTTCTTATCTATGAAATTCTGTCTACTGTATCTAAATAGACAG
>JAUWMY010000037.1 GCA_030612945.1 Desulfobacteraceae bacterium | reverse complement strand
GATTAAAGAGAAGGTAGCAACTATAACCATTAATCGACCTGAAAAATATAACGCGCTGAGTGCGGGGTTATTGAAAAGATTGGAGAGTATATTGCTTGATATGTCAAGGAATGAGGAGGTTGGTGTTATAATTATACATGGGGCGGGAGAGAAGGCTTTTGTGGCTGGTGCTGATATTGACGAGTTAGATAAGATAAATAGTGTAAATGGTGCTGCCTTTTCCCAGAGCGGTCAAAGTGTTATGAATATTATTGCGAATATGAACAAACCAGTTATTGCCGCAGTTAATGGCCTGGCGTTGGGAGGAGGGTGTGAATTGGCTCTGGCTTGCAGCATACGCATAGCCTCCGAAAAGGCTAAATTTGGTCTGCCGGAAGTGAAGTTAGGCATTATTCCAGGATACGGAGGAACCCAAAGGTTGCCAAGACTAATTGGAAAAGGGAAAGCCCTGGAACTCCTGCTGACTGGGGAAATGATTGACGCACAAGAAGCTTATCGTATTGGCCTGGTAAACCAGGTAGTGCCACCTGGAGAATTGATAGTGTGTTGTGTCTCACTGGCCAGGAAAATCATCAGCAACGCTCCTTTAGCAATCGAAAGGGTATTGAAGGCTGTAGACGCGGGCAATGAAATGCCAATTGGAGAGAGCCTGCTGTTTGAGTCTTACCTGGTCGGGTCTCTTATGGGTAGCGAAGATAAGCGCGAAGGCTTGGCAGCCTTTAAGGAAAAGCGTTCACCTGATTTTAAGGGGAAGTGAGCTTCTATTTGTGCCTCATCGCTAAAACCGGCTGAAATGATGACAATGAAGCGAGTAAGTTCTCAGGTTGATAAGCAGTCCGACTATACCATGATTCCGTATGGATTGGCCGAGGTTCCATGGTTGAACAATACAGAGAAACGTATCCATGTGACACTAAAGCACATTCGATTTTCTAAAAGAAATGCCGTGAGAATCCGAATAGTTTACAAGCTTCTGTAACTCCAATATTTTCGACTATGGCGGCACGAATCATCTCATGTCGAGCCTGCGGCGTGTCAAAAAAAATAGCGCTGAAAAAAAGCTGTTTTTCCATCACTATCTATAACCAGTAAGTTAGGAATTGTGTTGATTCACGAAGTTTGACAAATTTGAATGGCATTGGTGAAACGATGAGGTAACAATAAATTAATTTTTTGGAGGAGCACAATGAAATATGAGGATATTCTTTTTAGCAAAGAAAATGGAGTTGCCAGGATAACTATCAATCGGCCTGAAAAATTGAATGCCTTTCGGGCCCAAACATTGAAAGAAATGGCCTCAGCCTTTGAGGACGTAGAAAAAGATCCCACCATCGGAGTAGTAGTCCTTAGGGGTAAAGGCGACAGGGCCTTTTGCGTTGGTGGCGATGCCGGGGAAACGGGGGGTAAGGGAGGATATAGCTCTGAGCTCGTTTTATATGCCACAAAGGTTCATGATTTGATCAGAAAAACACCCGTGCCTGTTATAGCCGCAGTCAACGGGTATGCCATTGGCGGGGGGCATGTGCTTCATGTTATTAGTGATTTGTCTGTAGCCTCCGAAACGGCCAGATTTGGCCAGATTGGTCCTCGCGTTGGCAGCTTTGATTCAGGCTTTGGCGCAAATTATTTAGCTCGTGTGGTGGGAGAGAAGAAGGCACGCGAAATATGGTTCCTATGTGAGCAATATAGTGCTCAGGAAGCGCTGCATATGGGCTTGGTCAATAAGGTCGTACCCCCTTCAGAACTCGATGAGGAAGTTAACAGATGGTGTAAGAAAATCCTGGGGCTTAGTCCTACTGCTCTAAAGGTACTCAAACAATCTTTTAATTTGGATACCGACCATATTAACGGAGTTGAAGCATTAGGAACGTCGAATCTTTGGCAGTTCTTTAAGACAGAAGAGGCCAAAGAAGGAAGAAACGCCTTCCTGGAGAAAAGGGAGCCAAATTTCAATCAATTCCGAAAATGAGGGTTTTGATAGTGCCCAGCTATCTGAGATTTCGTAACCAAAGACCTTGCCAGAGATAGATGAGGGTATGGGTTTACTGTTAAATTGTTTAAGTCTGTGAGGGAAGTATGAAAAATAAAGTCGATATCAGTATTTTAGGAATATCTGCAACTCCCGTTAAAGAGGGAAATTGTGACAGGCTGATTCAAGTTGCCCTTAAAGCGGCTGAGCAATTGTCGAACGATGAAATCGGAGAGGTGAATACCGAGTTTATGGCACTTTCAGAAAGAAAGATTGCCATGTGTACACACTGTCAATGGTGTATTGACAATATGCAGGTGTGCAACGTAAACGATGATGCCAATGAAGTCCTTGAAAAAATCGGAGATTGCGATGGCTTGATTCTTGGCAGCCCGACATGGCTGAATACCCTTTCTCCTCCCCTATTAAACTTGTTTTCGAGAGCAAGATACTATGCCTTTTTTACCAATCGATTCCGGAATAAGATTGTCGGGGCTTTGACAATTGGCTTTTTCGGCTTTGGATTGGAAAGAGCCTTGGACGTAATCAAGAACGTGATCTGGTCCTTTAATATGATCTCAGTGGCAGAGGCCTCGGCGTTGACCAGCACAAGGATATTTGGTCAGCGGCCATCCCATCTGGAACACGGCGTTTCGGATGATTTAAGAGGAATGAAGGAGGCAAGGCTGGTTGGTTTAAGAGTAGTTGAAGTAGCCAGAATGATAAAATGTGCATCTGAAAGAGGTGTTGTTATGCCCGAGGATATGCAACGGACAGTTACCGGTGGGAGGGTGAAGCCCATTGACGAAAGGATGTTTGTTAAAGGAGTCTGGAGAGAAAGGAATCTGAAGGAGGAATAGCTGCTGCGACCGACAGGAAAAAGTCCCTGGAGATGAGATAAAAAAGCAACCATTAAAGAAATGCTGTAGTCGCTGCCTATGGTGGAGATTTTATTTGGTTAAATGCCAATAACTTTAAGAAAAGGAAGACATTATGTTAGAAATTAAAGATCTTTCTCTTGCCTTCGGAGGCGTTCAGGCCCTCATGGAATTAAATCTTAAGGTTGAGAAAAAAGAAATATTGGCTGTTATCGGTCCCAACGGCGCAGGCAAAAGCTGTGTACTCAACTGTATGAATGGCTTTTATCATCCGCAAAAGGGCAATATACATTTCTGGGGAAAAGAGATAACAGGGATGGCCTCTCATAAGATCGCCGAACTAGGCCTTAGCAGAACCTTCCAGAACATCCAGCTTTATACCGGTTTGAGTACCCTGGACAACCTCATGGCCGCCAGGCACTTCCACCTCAAGAGTTGCCTTATACGAGGCGCACTTTATTTTGGTCCGGGCCTGCGCGAGGAGATCGATAGTCGAATCGCTGTTGAGAGAGTTATGGACTTTATGGAGATTGAGCATCTGAGAAGGAAAACAGTAGATACCTTACCCTATGGGATACGCAAGCGGATCGAATTGGCAAGGGCCCTTGTACAGGAACCAAAGATGTTGCTTCTCGACGAGCCGATGGCAGGGATGAATTTCGAGGAAAAAGAAGATATGGCTCGTTTTATTATCGATATATTTGAAGAGAGAAATATACCAATTGTATTGGTGGAGCATGACATGGGTGTAGTTATGGATTTGGCAGATAGGATCATAGCCCTTGATTTCGGCAGGAAGATAGCTGAAGGCCCACCTGATGAAATCAGAAACAATGAAAAAGTGATTGCAGCATATCTTGGTGAGGATTAGAGCCACACCAACACTAACCGTAAATCATTGATGTCAGGCGAAACTGATATGAAGCATAGTACTCAAGATGAAAAGAAAGGGCTTATATTCAATATTCAAAGGTTCTCTATTCACGATGGGCCAGGAATAAGGACAACTGTTTTTTTCAAGGGATGTCCCTTGATATGCAAGTGGTGCAGCAACCCTGAGGGAATAAATGCAACGCAGGAGATCATGGTTGATGACGATAAGTGTATTCATTGTGGCGAGTGCAAGAAGGCCTGTCCAGAAGAGGCGGTTATCGGAATTGAGGGTAACAAAAGGATTGATGCTGGTAAATGCACACTCTGTATGAAGTGTGTGGACGTTTGTCCTGTGAAGGCTCTCCAGTGTGTGGGAGATTTTCTGAGCGTCAGTGCAGTGATCGAAAAGGCAAAAAGAGATGCGCTTTTTTATCGAAATTCGGGCGGGGGAGTGACATTATCCGGCGGGGAGGCGTTATTGCAGTGGGAATTTGCAAGAGACCTCCTAAAGATTTGCAAGGAGGAAGGATGGCATACGGCCCTGGATACCACCGGTTTTGCCTCATGGGTAAATATGAGAGAGGTCTTGAAATATGTGGACCTAGTACTCTACGACATAAAGCATATGGATGAGAAATCGCATATTGAAGGCACAGGGGTGTCAAACAAACTGATACTTGAGAATATCGAGAAGACTGCTTCGATGGCAAGTATATGGATTCGAATACCTGTTCTTCCCGGATATAATGATTCTTCAGAACATATGGAAATGATTGCGCAGGTTGCTTCAAAAGTTGTAGTAGCAAAGGTGTCCCTACTGCCGTATCATGAGTGGGGGAGGCATAAATATGGAAAACTGGGAACGGATTATTCCTTTGAATACCCGGGCTTGATAAATGATGAGAAGTTAAAGGAAATATCTGGAATATTTGAGGGCAAGGGGCTTGAGGTAACAGTGGGCAGTTAAAATTTTTGGGAAAGGAGCTTAATCAAATGACAGAGAGAATAGAAAAACTAAAGGCGACACGACCGCGTAAGACGTTGAGAAGCACACATAGAGGGTATGAAAAAATCGCGACAGATATTGCCCCTTATCGTGCCGGTGTTCGTCTTGATCTGGAGCGCGCGAGGTTTTTTACAGATGTCTTTAGAGAGACAGATGGCCAGCCTCTTATTATGAGGAAGGCGAAGGCATTGGAAAGAACGTTAAGTGATATGACGATTTATATAGAGGAAGACCAGCTTATTGTGGGCAATTATGCGAGCACCCCCTGGTCCTTGACGTGTTATCCTGAGATGGCCTTGGGATGGATAAACAAGGCGGTTAACAACGACTACAGGAGCCTTCTTGACGATGAAGGCAGGAAGGAATTGGCAGAGATTGCTGCATATTGGCGCGGCAAATCAGTTCAGGGCAAGGAGAGGGATTTTCTCCCGGATGATCTGAGGCCTTACTGGGCGTACAATGGTGCCACCATGCTTTGGTTTGGTGCCGAGTCCGGTGTGCCCAACTATGAGAAGATATTCCGTAAGGGTCTGAATGGGATAATCGCCGATCTGGAGGAGAAACTTGGATCGATTTCAGATGTTACGATGCCAACTGCCGATTATCTTCACGGCAAGATATTTCTTGAATCGGCCATTATATCTCTGAAGGCGGGAGTCAATTTTGGCAAGAGGTTTGCGGAGAGGGTCAGAGAGTTGGCATTAAGCGAGAGCGATGGACAACGGAAGAAAGAGCTTGAAAAGATCGCGAGTAACTGTGATCGTGTTCCTGGCGACCCTGCGAGGGATTTCCATGAAGGGCTCCAGTGTTTCTGGTTTGTCCATATGATTACTCACTTGATAGAGCTTTACACAAACGGTTGTGGAGTCAGGTTCGATCAGTTGATGTACCCCCTTTACAAGAAAGGCATAGAGGACGGCAGTCTTACTCAAGATTATGCGCTGGAATTACTTGAATGTCTATTTGTAAAGATGGAGGAACACACCCAGCTCATGCCTGCCATCACGGTTTCCGGAGTTGGAGCGGCGCATGGATGGAGCACCATTACCATAGGAGGAACCGACGAATTTGGAGAAGACGCGACCAATGACATGTCCTATTTGATCTTGGACGCATCCATGGCTACCCGTTTTCCTCAGCCTTCGATTGCTTTGCGGTATCATAACAGAATGCCGCATAAGCTGGTTTTGAAGGCTATAGATTTAGCGCATACGGGTATGGGGTATCCTGCTTTTTTCAATGATCAGTATGAGGTCCCGATGTTGGTGGAGAAGGGCATCCCGGTAAAAGATGCCCGAAATTACGGTATAGAGGCATGTATGAGGTGGACCATCCCGGGCAAAAACATTGCCTATCGGGCGGTCTCTGCGTTCTTGATTCTTCCCAAGTTCCTTGAGCTGGCTCTCAACAAGGGTATGGACAAGTTCAGCGGCAAGCAGTTGGGTGTGGCCACCCCTGATCCCCTGACCTTTGCCTCCATTGATGATGTTATTGCTGCATGTCTGGAGCAGTTGAAGTTTTTTATGGATAAAGTGGCGAGACTAAACAATATAATTGATGTCTTTTACAAGGAGGAAATGCCGCGTCCTTTCCTTTCGCCCTTAATGGATGGATGTATAGAAAAGGCGCAAGACTGCCGTCAATGGAGCTATTACTATAAGACCATCATCGGACCTATGGGGGCTTCTACTATGGCGGACAGTCTGGCCGCGATGAAGAAGCTGGTATTTGAAGAGAAGAAGGTTGAGATGGGGGAACTAATAGAAGCCTTAAACAGGAACTGGGAGGGTAAAGAGGAACTGCATCGCATGTTTCGTGAGACGCCGCATTTTGGAAACGACGATGATTACGTTGATCTTATCTGCCGCGATTTTTTGATAAAGATCACAAAAATAGTTGAATCGTTTAAAAACTACCATGGTTTCAAGTATCTTCTGGACGGGAGTTCAGGATCTGCTTTTTACGGGTACAGCGGGCTATTAGGAGCCACACCTGACGGGAGGTTGGACAAAGATCCTATAAACGACGGTACCATTTCCCCTGTAAATTCTAGGGATAAAGAGGGACCAACTGCGGTATTGAGATCTGTGAGTAAGGTAGACCCATTGACGACGTTCAACCAACTGCTGAACCAGAAATTTTTGCCACAGTTCCTGGAGGGGACCAATAAGGAAATATTTGCAGCATATCTCAAAACTTGGTATGATTTGGGGGTGCATCATGTACAGTTTAACATAACTGACAGTGAGACGCTGAGAAATGCGCAGAAGAGACCTGAAGAGCATGGCGACCTTGTGGTGCGTGTGGCAGGGTACAGCGCCTATTTTGTTGATCTGCCCACAGGCCTGCAGGATTCGATCATTGAACGAATGTCCCAGCCCCTTAACGCCTAACAGGTCGTTCGTCAAACAACATAACAATATGGTGAGAGCCTGGTTCCGATTGTAATGATAATTATGAAATGCACTGCCGGAATCGTTTATTAGGGTTTTAAAACCCCGGCCGCTTGGGGCGGGGTTGCCGATTAAAGCTGGGTCCAGAGTTTGGCTTGGGGTTTAATACCTTTTATTAACGATTCAGCGTCTGCCCATGTATTTGGTACCGTGTATATATCTCTTTCTTCTGGGTAGCAATGCGAAATCCCGTTGTAAAAAATCAAGGGGTTATCTTTTCAGGAGAAATGATTCGAATTCACCCTAACATTATAGTTAATATTGGACAGAAGTAGAATGTTTTTGAGGAGGTGATGCCCTGACAAACTGAATTTGGCATTATGAGGTATCTTAGGGACAGGTGGATTAAATGAACAAACAACACTAAGGGAGGTGCATTATGAGCATATCGACAGAGAAGTGATGGGTTTGATGGAAGGGACGCAACTAAAACACAACAACCCTAAACTGAAAAAGGAAAGGAGTAAAGGATGAAAAACGTTAGGAAAATAAGCATAGTATTAATCTCGGGGATTTTGTTATTAGGATTTATCGGTATACACAGAGCGGAATCCGCTGAAAAAGTAATCAGATGGAAGATGAGCTGTTACTTCCCAAAGTCGTTCTATTTTTACAAATCCGATGAGTATTTTGTCAAGCTAGTAGACCAGATGAGCGGTGGAAGATTGAAAATTCAACTGTTTCCCATTGGCGCGCTGGTGGGCACTTATGATTTATTTGATGCAGTGGGCAAGGGAGCGGTTGACTGTGCGAGCGAGTGGCCAACAACCTGGAGCGGAATTGACGCAGGCTTTGATCTGCTGGGAACTACCCCTATGCTGTTTACTGACCTTGACTACCAATTATGGCTCTGGAATTTCGGCGGCCTGCAAATAGCCCAGGACTTATATGCGAAGTATAATTTGAAGTGGTTCCCCGAGTATACTCTTGGTGGCACGGAATCGGGCTATCACTCGAAAAAACCCATCAAATCCTTAGCCGATTTCAAAGGATTGAAAATTAGACAGAGCGGCAAGGTTCAGGGAGAGGTTTTACATGCGCTGGGCGCCTCTCCCGTCAGCATAGCGGGCGGGGAGGTTTATACGGCCATGGAAAGGGGCGTTATCGATGCATGCGAGTATTCAACACCCGCTAATGATTATTCCATGGGGCTTCATGAAGTTGCCAAATGGATGGTCGTTCCTGGATGGTATCAGACATCTTCCATTATAGGATTCATCATAAACATGGATAAGTGGAACAAACTGCCGTCTGATTTGAAAGCCATTGTTAAAGGTGCTCTCAGCCAAACATATATTTGGACGAATTCATGTGGCCACTACTTTGGCATGGAAGCTGTTGATAAAATGGAAAAGGCTGGCGTGAAGATTACATATTTGAGCAGTGAGGATTTGGAGGAGATACAGAAACTGGTTAATCAATCAATGATAAAACGAGCGGCTTCGCATGAGAATTATGCAAAGGTGGCAAAATCGATGATTTCATACCTTGAACGTGTGAAAACATGGCGCTCCATGCAAAAACCGTTTTCGTGGGGAACAGGAATTTCCAGTATTTATCCCAATATTCCATAGTTGTCTCCGGGTTTCCCTCCTCCAGCAATGCTGGAATTTGGTACGGATACACAGTCGGTTTCACTATTCTACCATTCTTGGCGTTGCTGAGGAAAACACACCAGATGGGATCGATGCTGGTGGGAAAACCGAGAGATTCGGAATATACCTTTAGGAATTAAGACGGTTACATGTCCTACCCGGACTTATAATTTCCGGTTCGGGGAAGAACTAAGTATCGCTTTAAAGTCTTCTTGCCAAACAGTTTGGGAGGTCTGAAGTGACCAATTTAATTGATAAATTGAATGAGTGGTGTGGCCGAGTCGTCAGCTGGATTATAGTGGTCTTGATGCTGCTAGTCGTTTTTGAGATCATCACTAGAAGGTTCTTTGGAAGTCCGACCATATGGACATTCGACGTCATCACTCAATTGTATGGAGCTCAATTTATTCTGTTAGCCGGATACACACTCCTTTATAATGGGCATGTGGGCGTTGATATCTTTTACTCCAGGTTGTCGACTCGAAAAAGGGCCGTTGTAGATATCATAACGTATCTGGCTTTTTTCTTCCCTTGGATCATCGTTATGACATGGCAGGGAGCAAGGCTCTCAATCACGTCATGGGAAAGGATGGAAACTGGCTACGGACTTTTTTCCGTTCCATTGTATCCTATTAAGACGGTCCTCCTGATCGGCAGCGTACTGCTTTTCCTTCAAGGTGTTTCAAAACTATTATCCACGATAAATGTACTTCGGACACAAAAAGATAAGGGAGGTGATTAGCCATAACTGCTTCTTTGATACCAATTTTAATGTTGGCTACCTTAGTAACAGGAATTTTCCTGGGGCTACCCCTGGCATTTGTTCTGGGGGGTTCTGCCGTGATTTTTGGTTTTATAAGTTCGGGCCCAGATGTATTGTATATCATGGCAGTAGGTACGTATAAGATGATGACCAGCTACATTCTTGCCGCTGTTCCATTATTTATTTTTATGGCCGCCCTTTTGGAACGATCCGGGATTGCAAAAGGATTTTTTTCTGGGCTTAAATATCTTTTCGGCCCTATACGTGGTGGTGCCGGTGTGGCCGCAATTGTTGTGTCGACCCTGTTTGCCGCGTGTACTGGTGTAACTGGCGCGGCCATTATGAGTGTCGGCGTTCTCGCCCTGCCTTCCTTGCTGGCTTTGAATTACAGAAAAAGCCTTTCAGCAGGTATTGTCGGCTCGGGTGGGACTTTGGGTATCCTTATTCCCCCAAGCATCATGCTGGTAATGATGGGAGCCCAGGCCGGGATATCTGTGGGAAAACTTTTTGCCGGGGCCATTTTCCCAGGATTACTACTTTCAGTATTATATATCACCTATACCTTATTGTTGTGTTTTTTTAGACCGGATGCGGGCCCCTCGATGTCCTCGGAGGAAAGGGCGGAAATGCCTGTGCTGACTAGGCTAATCATCACCGTAAAGTCCGCAGGGCTGCCGATGTTGCTGATAGTCGTTGTCTTGGGGTCGATTATTTCAGGGGTAGCCACGCCCACTGAGGCCAGTGGATTGGGTGCTTTCCTTGCTTTAATTCTTATGATCGTTATGAAGCAGTTTAAAATGGAGAGTTTTATCGGTGCTATGACGGCATCCGGCAGGACGACGGCCATGGCTTTATTGATTGCGGCCATGGCAAGCTGTTATACGTCTATTTTCCTTTCTATCGGCGGCGGCGAACTTGTGAGATCCGTAGTCTTTATGTTTGGAGAAAGTAGGTGGGTTGCGTTTTCCCTAATGATGGTTATTACCTTTTTTCTCGGTATGTTTTTCGACTGGATCGGTATTGTTTTTATGGTTTTTCCCATTTTCCTGCCTATTGCGAATGATCTTGGCTTTGATACCATGTGGTTTGTGGTTGTTATGGCTATTAACTTACAGGCTTCATTTCTCAGCCCTCCCTTTGGATACGCTCTGTTTTACTTGAAAGCCATCAGCGATGCTTATCTTGATGGTGCTCTAAAAATGGGTGACATCTATCGCGGCATTGTTCCCTTTGTTTTATTGGTCATGCTGAGCATTATAATCGTGTCTTTGTTTCCAGGGCTTATAACACTACTTCCAAGTTTTGTTGGATAAAATTTAGGAGGAATTGATAACTGGGTGATCAACTGTTTTTGCTTTTAATATTGAGAATGTACGAAAGGAGGAGAAAAAATGCATCAAAATCTTGGCCTCTTACCTGAAATAAGAGCAGAGGAATATGGAGATAAGACATTCATAATTTACCAGGATCAAGAAATAACCTATAAGGAGTTTAATAGATTATCAAACAGATTGGCGAATGGACTTTTATCCTTAGGGGTGAAGGGAGGTGATAGAGTAGGGATATATCTGCCAAATCATCCCGATGTCGGAATTGCCTATTATGCTATTCAAAAGATCAGAGCAATCGCGGTTATGATCAATTATCTGACTATCGGAACAGAACTTTCATATATCTTCAATGATGCCTTGATTACAACGGCAATAACCGACAAATTGGGGCAGGAGAACCTTGATCAAATGTCAACGGAAATATCAAGCCTCAATAGAATTATTGTTAAAAACGGTGAAAAGTCGGCAGGGGTTATACCCTATGAAGATCTTTTGAATGGCTCTTCGGACAGATTTCAGGCTGGCGAATCGTATGCTGAATCTGATCCAGAAGATGTTGCTGTAATAATGTATACTTCAGGAACAACAGGTGTCCCAAAAGGGGCCATGCAGAGCCATAAGAATATTTTCTCTTTCTTAGAAGGTTTCAAGGCAATGTCAGATCTCTCCCAAAAAGATCGACTCCTGGGGGTTGTTCCCCTTTTTAACAATTTCGGGGCTTCAGTAATGTTGTTCAATACCCTGTACCACGGGGCAACCATTGTAATTTTAGAGAGGTTCGACCCTGAGGTCGCTTTGCAATACCTGAAGAAATATAGAATAACATTTATGGCGGGTACTGCTACTATGTATATATTTATGAGTCAGGCGGTCAAACCCGATAAGGATAACTTCCCGGATTTTCGTCGTGCCATGGCTGCAGGATCTGCTATGGCTATCGAGCATATAGAGGAGTTTGAAGACAAGTTTAAAACCAATTTATTAAATTTTTATGGGATGACGGAGACACAGGGCCTTACTGGTTTACACCCCAAGAGCAATCCGAATTCCGCGTCCATTGGAATGGCCTTGCCGGGTGTAAAAATTCGGATTGTTGATGACAATGACAGAGAATTGCCTTGGGGACAAGAAGGAGAACTCGTTGCAATCACTGACT
>JAUWMY010000151.1 GCA_030612945.1 Desulfobacteraceae bacterium | reverse complement strand
AATGGAGATTTCAGGCATTGTGGGATACCTGATCTCCAATTTTCTCTCCAGCTATACAAACAGGCGAACGGATGAGTATGGCGGCGACATAAGGGGCAGGTGCCAGGCCATGGTTGAGATTATCCAGGGGGTAAAGGAAGTGTGCGGCCCTGATATTCCTGTGGGTATCCGTCTCTGTTCCGAAGAGCTTCTGGATGATGTCCGGGGAAACACACCCGAAGAATCCATGGAGACTTACAAGATTGCCGAAGAAGCAGGAGCGGATTACATCAGTTGTACCCTTGGGTGGCAGGAATCCATTTATCCTGTGATCAGCCGGGACATTCCTCAGGGCAACTGGCTCCATCTTGCCAAAAGGGCCAAGGAGAATGTGAAAATACCCATCCAGATGGCCTATCGATTGTTTACACCTGACAGGCCAAACAAGGCAATCGGAGATGGCGAATTAGATATCTGGGAAATGTGCCGCTCAATGATTGCTGATCCCTTAATGCCCAAGAAAGTATTAGAGGGAAGAGAAGACGAGATAAGGCACTGTGTGGCATGTAATCTCTGTCTTGCAAGACTCTTCCGTGATGCTCCAATGACCTGCTACATAAATCCCTTGTGCGCGCACGAACATGACGAAAGCTTTTATCCTCAAAAAGCAGAGGAAGAAAAGGAGGTTATGATCGTTGGCGCGGGTCCGGCAGGCCTTGAATGTGCCTATGTGGCGGCCCAAAGGGGACATGAAGTGCATGTCTATGACAAGCGGGACGAGCTTGGAGGCACTCTCTTGGAGGCATCTAAGGCCCCTTATGGCGATGAAGAGCTGATGACCTGTGTCAGCTATCAGAAAAAAATGTGTGAGATGGCAGGTGTCGAGTTCCATCTCGGCACCGAGGTAACGGACGATTTGATCCAGGAAGAGATGCCCGACACCGTGGTTCTGGCCACAGGTCCTGTCTATTCAAAAATCCAGGGCCCCGGCGGTGATGCCGAAAACGTGGTCAATGTACTGGATGTCATGGCTGGTAAGGCTGAAGTTGGTGAAAACGTGGTAGTCTGGGGGAACCGCAAACCTGGCATTGGCGTGGCTCTTCACCTTGTCAAGAAAGGCAAAAAGGTCACTATTGTTGGCAAAGAAAAATCCGCCGGATTTGACATCAACCCGTCCTTCAAATGGCGATACATGATCTATCTCCGGCAGAATGGCATTATGGCCTATAACGACTGTAATATAGAAGAAATTAATGATGGTGGAATAATTGTAAAAACCTTTGACGGATATCGGTTTCCGGTCAAATGCGACACTGTGATTGTGTCCGAGCGGGAAGCAAACGACAGTTTCAAGAAGGTGGTCCAGGCAGAAGGTATCGAGCTTTTTGTCATTGGAGACGCACTGGTACCCCGCAACCTGTCCAGCGCTGTACATGATGGCTATCGGATCGGCATCAGGATCTAAGGAGGAGGTAGAAAAATGCCAGTTAATTCAGAAAAAGAAATTACTAAATTATGGCGGAATCTCCACAATGCCCAGGGAGAAATCTGTAAGACTTTTTACCGGTGGCGGGAGGTCGCACTCGAAGTTGCCGGGCCTGACGTAAAGCCTCTGGATGTAGCCCTGAAGGCTGCTGAAATGATGGGCAAGGACATGGGTAAAGATTTTCTTCCCCGCCTTAATTGGTTGAAAGGCGAAGAGGGCTTTATGATGAATCTGGGAAGGTCCCTCGCAGGGCTATGGATAACCGAGGGAGGAATTGCCTTTGCCGAAAAGGGTGAAAACCCCGGAGAAATCTTCGTCAAATGCACAAGGTGCCCGTGGCCAACCGCCGCCAAACAGTACGGCGTTTCCATGGAAGAAGTCGCTTTGACGAGAGAGAGACTTTTTCAGACCATGATTGAAGATGTTAGCGTCTTTCTTAACATGGAAGTAAAAATTGAAATGCTGAAGGCCATCCCCAGAGGACAGGGAGAATGGTTATTCAGACTTTACAAAGAAGAATAGAGGAGTGAAATATGGCTGCTCAAATAGATACAGAAAAATGTACAATGTGCGGAGGGAACATCCAGCCTTTGTGTGTTGAGGCGTGTCCGGATTTGGCAATAAGGGTGCAGGATGGCAGGATAGTAGTCACAGAGTTCATATGTGAGGACTGCAACGAATGTGGTTGTGTATGCCCTGATCATGCGATCACAATTCCCTTGGAAAAAGTAACGTTCTAGGATTGACGATTGATTATTGCCTATTGACGATTGGAAGATATTTTTAACCGTCAATAGGCAATCTGAAGTTAATCCAGCATTAAAGATCAAAAGACATCTTCCATGCTCTTAATATAGTCAATAGAAAATCGTCAATCAAAAGGGGTATAACCATGAATGTAAACAAGATAGATCATATATGCATTGCTGTCAAAGACCTGGAGGCGGCCAAAAAGGTCTGGGAACCTATGTTGGGGAAAACAGGGCCTGATGATGCCTATGTTGATGAGCCTGAGAAGATAAACGTGGCAAGGTACTGGGTAGGTGAGGTGGGATTTGAGCTGATGGAATCCACCACTTCTGATGGGGATGTGGCCAAATTTATCGAGAAGAACGGTGAGGGTGTCATGCTTATCAGTTTTAATGTGGACAACACCCGGGAGGCCATTGATGAGTTGAAAGCCAAGGATTATCCGTTCATACCGGCTCCAAACGGGGAAATCGCAAGGCCCTTCCGTAATTGCGAATTTGCCTTTATTCATCCTAAAAAACTCAATGGCGTTTTGACCGAGTTGATAGACGATAAGTGGGATGGGAAAACGATATAAGACTTTTGAAGTCTATCTGGTATATATTGAAGCGGATAAATGTGACGGGTGCGAGGAGTGTGTAAAGATGTGCCCGGTTAATGTTTTTGACATGTCACACAAGGCATACCCGACACGGCCTCAAAACTGCCTGGGATGTGGAACCTGTGTAGCCCTCTGTAAGTCAAACGCCATCATTATTACAGAAATATGAAATAATCTCGCCTGGCGCGATTTCATAAAATGCGGCTACACTGCTACTATATTTGAAAAATTTATTCACCAAAATTTTTCGCCCTGTGCGGCTACATTTTACTGCTCTTTATAGATCAAGGCCTCTCAACCCACACTACAAGATCAAAAAATCAAAGGATTGAATCTAACCCCGATAAGAATGCTTTTATTTTTTATGCGGCGAAGCCGCTCTGTATTAGATTGCGGAGTAATTTTATGAATGACTCAATACTGATAATCGGTGGTGGCATTGCCGGAATCAATGCGGCGTTGAATGCTGCCAAGTATGGAACAAAGGTCTATTTGGTTGATGACACGGCAAGTATCGGGGGTATGATGGCAAGGCTGGACAAAACCTTCCCTACAAATGACTGTTCCATTTGCATAGAAGCTCCCCAGATGTATGAAGTGGATAATCATCCCAACATAGAGACACTTACAAATACTGAGATCAGGAAAGTCAAGAAAATAGACGGCGGCTTCAATGTAAAGCTTGTGCAAAAGGCCAGATTTATCGACCCTGAAAAGTGTACCGGTTGTGGCGCCTGTGTAGAGGCCTGTCCTGTCAGCATACCGGATGAAATGGACGGTAAGATCAGCGGCATGCGGAAACTTGTTTACATGCCATTTCCTCAAGCAGTCCCCAATGTGGTGGTTATTGATCCTGATTGCCGATACGGCAATATGCGTGAAAAGGGCGCATGCGTGGGGGGCTGTGTTGTTGACTGCAGCCAATGCCGCGAATGCCCTATCGCACTGTGCGTACTGGCGTGTCAAAAAGAAGGGAAAGACGCTGTGCGTCTCTGGCAGTCAAATAAGAACCTGAAACTGGAGGTGAAAAGCATTATTGTTGCGGCAGGTATAATGGATGCCAAGCCACCTACCGGGCTGCATGGATATGATGTGTTTGATAATGTAATCACATACGTCCAGTTCGAGAGGTTAATGAATGCAGGAGGTCCCACCGCAGGGCAGATTATCAGGCCGTCAGACAAGGAGCACGCCCACAGGATTGGATGGATTCAATGTGCAGGCCGCGGTCTGGATCATGGGGTGCCTTACTGCTCAAAGGTGTGCTGTATGGTTGCCGCAAAGCAGACAATCATTACGAAAGAGCATGATGCGTCTGTTGACACAACCATCTATTATAACGATCTGAAGGCATACGGGAAGGGTTTTTGGGGGTTTTACCAGAAGGCAATAGAAAATGGGGTCAGGTATGTGAGGGCCAGGCCGTATGATGTTGTTGAAGACCCCGGGAATAAAAACCTGACCATCAGGTATGAAAATCTGGAAACCGGTGAACTTGTGAAAGAGGAGGTAGACCTTCTCGTACTTTCCACGGGACTCGTTCCAAGCGACAGGAACAAAAGGCTTGCAAAGGTATTGAAGCTTGAATTGGATAAATTTGGATATTTTAAAGAGAAGGACCCGTTAATATCCCCACTTGAAACAGGGGTTGATGGCATTTATTTGTGCGGGGGTGCTACCGGTCCCATAGATATCTCCGAATCTGTAGTCCAGGCTACTGCAGCAAGCATGAAAGCGGTGTTGTAGAATGAACAATGAAGATATCAGGGTAGGTGTTTTTGTCTGTGATTGCGGTTCAAACATAGCTGGCGTCGTGAATGTGCCAGAGGTGGTGGAGTATGCCAGAGGGCTTAAAGGCGTTGAGTTTGCCGATGAAGGCAGGTGGTCCTGTTCGGTAGATGCCCTCGCCACCATGCAGGAGTCCATAAAGGAACACAAAATAAACAGGGTAGTTGTTGCTGCCTGCACTCCGAGGACCCACGAACCTCTCTTTAAGGCAAACATAAAAGAAGCAGGTGTAAACCCCTACCTTCTTGAATTCGTGAGTATCAGAGAACAGGTCTCATGGGTGCATATGAGTGAGCCTGAAACAGCTACACAAAAAGCCAAGGACCTGGTCAAGATGGGCATTGCAAAGGCCATGCTCCTCGAAGAAGGCGAGGAGATCAGACTCCCGGTCAAGACGGATTGTATGATCATCGGCGGTGGGATGGCGGGCATGACAGCAGCCTCGAATGTAGCTGATCAGGGTTTTAATGCCTATATAATAGAAAAAGAGCAGAGGCTCGGGGGACTTTTAAACGGCATATCTACTATCTCTCATGACCATGATGAGATTTTGGCGGCAGACATTGTGAAGGCCAAGACGGATAGTGTGGAATCTCACCCGAATATTAAAGTTTTCACAAGCACTGAGATTGAAGCAGTCGAAGGTTATATTGGAAACTATAAGGTGACGCTAAAAGCAAATGGTAAAAGCGAGAACCTCGATATCTCAACCGTTATCGTGGCCACAGGCATGCAGGAGATCGAGCCCGAACAAGGCCAGTTCCAATACGGCTCCGACCCACGTGTGGTCACCCAGCTTCAGCTTGAGAAAAAGCTAAAAGCCCAAGACGTCGGCGATATAAAGGACGTGGTCATTATCAACTGCGTCAACTCTAAGAACGCGACCCGGGGCTGTTGTGCCATTGGCTGCCCTGTCTCCGTCAAGAACGCGTTAACCATCAAAAAAATAAAAAAAGATATCAATGTGCATATCCTCTACCGGGATCTGAGCATGGTGAAAGACGAGCAAATCCATTTGCAGGCTGCCAAAGCGGCAGGCATCAAATTCGTAAGGTTTCCGGATGATCGCTACCCCGAGGTCATAAAAAATAACGGCAACCTGATGGTTAATGTTTACGATTTTCTTCTTGGAAGAGAATTGGAAATTCCATCTGACTTGCTTGTGCTCACCGTTGGTTTTAAAGGCAGCGATACTGTTGAGCAGGTCAAGGGCCATCTAAAGGTCTCATCAAATCCGGATGGGTTTTTTCAGGAGGCCCATATAAAACTCGGCCCGCTGGATTTTGCGTCCGATGGCATTTCCCTTTGCGGGTGTGCAAAAAACCCGAAGTCCCTTAAAGAAACCTGTGAGGAGGGAATCGGGGCGGCTATGAGGGCCTCAATTCCCATGAAAAACGGCTAGATTGAGGCGGAAGGGATAGTGGCCGACATTGCTCTCACCACGTGCAATAGTTGCAGCATCTGTTGGAAGCGGTGCCCTTATGGCGCAATAAAGGTGAATGAGAATAAAGAACCAGTAGTCATAAAGGCCCTTTGTAAGGGATGCGGCCTGTGTGCAGCGGACTGCCCAAAGGAGTGCATTACCATTGTGCATTACTCGGATGATCAGATTTTTGCGCAGGTGGAAGCTGCTCTGGAAGAAAATGCCCGGGAAAAAATCATTGCCTTTGTGTGCCACTGGTGTGCCTTGGGGGGCGTTGATATGGCAGGCGTCAGCCGGCTCCAGTACCCGACTAACGCACGTCTTATAAGGGTGATGTGTGCTGCAAGAGTGTCCATCAAAATGATTGAGCACGCCTTTGAGCTGGGTGCGGCCGGCGTGCTAGTGGCTGGATGTGAATTTCCCACCTGCCATTACATCACTGGTAATTACGCTGCCGAAACCCGATTGAAGCGTACCAGAAAAAAACTGGCCAA
>JAUWMY010000352.1 GCA_030612945.1 Desulfobacteraceae bacterium | reverse complement strand
ACCGGGAAAGCAGTAGCTGTTTTCTCTCTTGAAATGTCCAAACAGCAGCTCGGCATCAGGATGTTGGGGTTTGACGCCAGTATAGACGCCACCAAATTAAGGACCGGATTCTTGAGAGACAAAGAATGGGAGCGTTTGACGGACTCAGCCAATCGACTGACAGAGCTGCCCATTTTTATCGATGACAGCTCGGCAATCAGCGTGCTTGAGATGAAGGCGAAATGCAGGAGGTTGAAAAAATCACATGACCTGGCCCTTGTCATTGTTGATTACCTACAGTTAATTCAGGGCCGCAGATCCGCTGAATCCCGGCAGATTGAGATATCTGAGGTATCAAGGATGCTCAAGGCATTGGCAAAAGATCTCAACGTGCCTGTAATGGCCCTGTCACAGTTAAATAGAAAGGTCGAGGACCGGCCCAACAAGAGACCTCAGTTGGCAGATTTGCGGGAGAGCGGTGCCATTGAGCAGGATGCAGACGTAATTGCCTTTATCTACAGGGACGAGGTCTACCACCCGGATTCAGAAGAAAACCGGAATATTGCCGAGATAATTTTAGCCAAACAGAGGAATGGCCCGACTGGATTTTTTAAATTAACTTTCCGGAAGGAGCTGACAGCCTTCGGAGACTATACAGAAGAGGAACCAGGCACTTAAAATTGCAGCCATTCAACCACTTTCCAAAAAGGGCCTAAGCCATCGATAAAGTGCATGGCAAGACAGGCGGGCTCAAGGCCAGCCAGCAGAAACTACTCCAAAAACTTTACCGCCGCAGGATATCCGGCCATGAGATCATCTCTCATGAACTGACACGCCAGATTTCTTTTATTTCCCACGACATTAAACGACAAATTGCCTTGCTCATAACCCGGAAAGGAGAGGTAGCCTTTGTGATCGTGGGTGATTACAATCATATCTCTATTCCTGACCTGAGCAAATACAGGCTCGGAGCCGGCCGCCTCAAAGGCCTTCGATGCGTTCACACCCATTTAAACGGAGAACCGCTTTCTGAGGAGGACATAACGGACCTGGTTTTACTGGGTTTGGATCTTATGGTGTGTGTGCAGGTGGATGAAAAAGGGATCCCGGGCCCTATTTCCTACGCCAATGTCTTGCCGGAGAACAGTGATGGAAGGGGATGGATCGTAAATCGGGTTGCTGATATCGGGCAATTGAACGTCGATTTCCTGGAACTGGTTCAATCCCTTGAGACCGAAATAGCAAGAACTCAATCCGTACGCACCCTCGAAAAAAAAGACAGGGCTCTTTTGGTTGGCGTGACAACAGGTCCCAGATGGCAGGAGGAAGGATATCTTGATGAGCTGGAGGAGCTTGCGATATCTGACAATATAGAGGTGGTTGGGAGAGTTGTCCAGCTTATCAAAAAAGCGGACCCCCGTTTTTTAATAAGGAAGGGAAAACTGGGCGAATTGGCGATTAGGTGTCTCCAGACGGGTTCGAATCTCTTGATTATTAACCATGAATTAACTCCGGCTCAGGTGAAAAACCTAACGGATTTCACTGAGTTGAAAATCATTGACCGAAGCCAGCTCATTCTTGATATATTTGCCAGGCGAGCCGTGACCCGGGAAGGGAAAATCCAGGTGGAACTTGCCCAGTTGAAGTACTTGCTTCCCAGGCTGGCCACAAAGAATACTGCCATGTCCAGGCTTACCGGAGGAATCGGAGGCAGGGGTCCAGGAGAAACAAAACTGGAAATTAACCGGCGCCGCGTCAGGGAAAGGATAACAAGGTTGAACCTTGAGTTAAAGGGCATCAAACGCCAGCGTGCGGGCAGGAGGAGATTGAGGGACGTCAGAAGGTTGCCTGTCATATCCAGCGTGGGATACACCAATGCCGGAAAATCTACCCTATTGAATACGCTCACCAACAGTCATGTGGGCGCCAAGGACCGTCTCTTTGAAACACTGGATCCCAGCAGCAGACGGCTCAGGTTCCCCAGGGACCGTGAGGTAATCATAACAGATACGGTGGGTTTTATCAGAAACCTTCCAAAAAGCCTCATGGAGGCCTTTGCCGCAACGCTGGAAGAGCTTCATGACGCGGATTTATTGCTTCACATGGCGGATGCCACGAGCGGATATCTGGAGAAACAGATTGCGACCGTTGAAGAAATCCTGGCCAATCTGGATTTGCAAAGAACTCCCACACTTTTGGTTCTTAACACGACAGACCTCTTAGAGCCTGATGAGGCTCATGCCCTGTCAAAAAGAATGGGAGGGATTGCCATTTCAGCACTTTACCCTCCCAGCTTATCAAAACTCATGGAAAAAATTGATGTGCTTATATGGCCACGCTCTTCCAGCCTGAAGATTTAAACGTCCTGCCACCCCTGGCTATTACAAGGCATTCACACCCGGGGAGGGAATTGATGAACCGATTTGCATTGGTGGGCTTCATAACAAATACACTGGTTGAAAGGGCATCCGCATCCATGGCTGTGTGCGCTGTGACTGATACGCTGGAGCTCAATCTGGGAGACAGTCCTGTCCTTGGATCAACGATATGGTGAAACATTTTTTCCCGATCAAAATAGACCTCATAGTTTCCAGAGGTGGCAATAGCCGCATCAGTCAGGCGGATTACGTCCGGATACTGTTTCTCTTTCTTAGGATCCTGGATGGCCACAGACCATGCCTTTTTATCACTCCGAGACCCCATGGCCCTTATATCTCCCCCGGCATTAATTAGATAATTCTTTATCTGGCGCCTTGTAAGAATCTTAGATGCACTGTCCACAATATAGCCTTTTGCAATACCGTCCAGAGTAATTCCCATGCCCGGTTTTTTGAACCGGATGCTGCGCCCTTTCAGTTCGATCATATCCGAACCAACCAGGTCGAGTGCCTGTCTCAATTCGACCCCGCCAGGTGGCCGGCTGTTGCCCTGGGCGTAATTTTTCTTGAAAAGATCAACAACCGGCTTAACCGATATATCAAAGGCCTGGTGGGTAAGCCGGTAATAATCCATTGCTCCGGCAATTACTTCGAAAACTTCGGGTGGTGCGTCTTTCAAAAAACCATCGCTGTTCAATCGGGCTACTGCAGTTGCCTCATCAAAACGGCTCATGGACCGCATAAGTCGTTCTATCTCCTGAAAGGCCTGGCCCATCGCCTCTTCTGCTTTATCCCTGGAAGAATGGATAAGGGTCATGGACACAAAGGTCCCCATGGCCAACCGGGTCTTCGAAACCTTATACGTCTTGCGGTTGAACTTTACGGCCTCGGCTGATGCAGGCAGGATGCCCGCCGATGCCAGACCCAAACCGAGCAGCCCTGACATTTTTAAAAATGATCTTCGATTCAGGGTCAAGTCCTTTTCAAATGCGGCATTTTTTCTTTTCATTTTTTCCTTCCATCAGACCTCGTTAAGTGGTTAAGTAGTTGAGTCGTTAAGTCGTTGTTATTATAGATCATATCTATGGTTTGCTTGAAAATTGGACATTCAGTCCCGCCCGCCTCGCCTGAGCGAGAGCGATGGCGGGCAGGGTTTAGAAAGTTATAACATCCGGAAATAACAGAATATATTTCCCAACTCAACCATTTAACCACTCAACTACTTAACGAGGTCTGTAGAAAGCGGAAATTGGCAGTTTCGGCTTTGACCGGGTGCCTGGAAGCACTTTTACACACATTTTGCAGAAATTGCAACCAAATCTGTGGGATTTTGGATTTCAGGCTTCGGGTTTGTATTGTCCTTGAACCTGAGTTACGGGTTTTTTAGGCTTTTAAACAATTTCCTGGCATCCTTAACGTCCTCACTAATCTGGTCTGCAAGATCTCCTATGGTCTCAAAGTTTTTTTCATCTCTCAGGCGCTGGATAAAATT